>DAOWII010000083.1 GCA_030640985.1 Chromatiales bacterium | reverse complement strand
GCACCGCCGCCAATACCGTTAAATCAAAATCCAGCTGTAGCAATGAGAAGAGACCCAGAACAATGATCACATCATGTATCAATGCCGCTACTGAACCAAGGGCAAAACGATACTCAAAACGCAGCGCCACATAGATCAGGATAAAGATCAGGGCATAGACCATGGCCAGACCACCGTCTTCGGTGAGCTCGTCACCCACCTGGGGCCCAACAAACTCCTGTCGGCGCAACTGAACTTCATCGTTGGCCGCAATCAATACTTCGAAGGCTTTATCGCTCAGCGCCTCGTTAGAGATATCATCTCGTGGCGCCAGTCGTACCAACACATCTTTGGCAGTACCAAAGTGTTGCGCCACGGCACCATCAAACCCTGCTTCATCCAGCGCTGTACGTATCTCCTTCAATTCCACTGCCTGGGGATAACCCACTTCCAGTATTGAACCACCCGTGAAGTCGATGCCAAAGTTAAGGCTCTGCACAGCCAGGGAGCCAATGGACATCAGGATCAATAACAACGAAATGGCCATGGCCAATTTACGTTTGGCCATAAAATCGATTGAGGTCGGTTTTTTAAATAATTGCATTGTCCCTTCCCCTAAATTGAGAGCTTGCTCAGGCGGCGTCCGCCCCAGGCCAGATTAACCACCGCTCGGGTGCCCACGATGGCGGTAAACATGGAGGTCAGAATACCGATGGACAGGGTTATAGCGAAACCCTTAATCGATCCGGTGCCGAAGGCAAATAGCACGACTGCGGCAATCAGTGTGGTGACGTTGGCATCGGCAATGGTCAGGAAGGCCTTGCTGTAACCGGCACTGATACTGGCCTGTGGTGTATTACCACTGCGCAACTCTTCACGAATACGCTCGAAAATAAGCACGTTGGCATCCACCGCCATACCGACGGTTAATACGATACCCGCGATACCCGGCAAGGTCAGGGTGGCCTGTAACAAGGAGAGTACCGCAACGATGATCACCAGATTGAGGGCCAGCGCCAGATTGGCCACCATGCCAAAACCCCGGTAATACATAAACATGAAGACCAGCACCAGCATGAAGCCAATAATCACCGAACGGAAGCCCTGATCGATATTGTCCTGACCCAGACTGGGGCCAACGGTACGTTCTTCGACGATTTCCACAGGGGCCGCCAGTGCACCTGCACGAAGTAACAGCGCCAGGTTACGGGACTCGTCAGCACTGTCCAGACCTGTGGTCTGGAAGCGCTTGCTGAAGCTGTCGCGAATCACCGCCACACTGATAACCTCTTCTACCAACCGAGAGGTTTTTTTGATTTCCCCGTCTACCCGGCGGGTATCGGTCTTGCGTTCGATGAAGACCACCGCCATACGCTTACCGACATTGTCACGGGTATTCTGCCCCATTTTTTTGGCACCCTTACCATCCAGGGTGACTGAAACCATGGGGCTACCTGTTTGGGAATCAAAACCGGAAGCAGCATCGACAACCTGATCACCGGTAACGATCACCCGCTTATACAAGAGGATGGGCTGGCCATTACGTTCGTAATAAATCTTTGAGGCTGGAGGCACTCGTCCCTGCAGGGCCGTTTGCAAGTCATGCTTTTCGTCCACCATGCGATATTCCAGAGTGGCCGTTGCACTGAGGATACCCTTGGCAGCAGCAGGATCCTGAATACCCGGTAGTTGTACTACAATGCGATTGTCACCTTGTTGTTGTACCACCGGTTCCGCCACGCCCAGCTCATTAACGCGATTACGCAAAGTAGTGATGTTCTGCTTCAGGGCAAACTTTTTAAGTTCCCGCTGCTCCTGTTCTCCCATTTTAACAACGAGATAAAAGACGCCATCACGATCACTACCTTTCAGCACCAGGTCACGATATTCCTGATGAATACGATCACGGGCCTGATCGCGAATTTCGACCTTGGCAAACTTGATATCGATCTGCTGCCCCGTACGTTTGATGGTGCGATAGCGAATTTTGTCGCTGCGCAACAGGCTACGCAAATCACCCACATAACGTTCAACGGCTGAATTCAACGCTGTTTCCATATCCACTTCGATGAGGAAGTGCACACCACCGCGCAGATCCAGCCCCAGGTACATAGGCAGTGCATTGATATTTTTTAGCCACTCGGGAGTGGCCGGAGCCAGGTTCATCACTACGCTGTAGTTGTAACCGAGAGTATCACGCACCAGACCATAGGCCTTGAGCTGGGTATCCGTGTCTTTAAAACGCAGAATCAGGCTATCGCCTTCCATTGAGCTACTTATGGGTGCTGCCTTCTCACCGCTCAGTACTTTCTCAATACGCTCGCGGTTCGCGGCAGTCAGTGTCGCCTTATCTGACCCCGATATTTGTACTACCGGGTTATCGCCGTAGAGATTGGGCAGGGCATAGAGCGTCCCGCCAACCAGCACCACAAGAACTAACAGATACTTCCATAAGGGATATTGATTCATTACGTTCACTTATGCGTTAAGGCGCATCCTTGTAAGTGCCCTTGGGCATCAGGTTGGCGATGGCATCACGCTGAATCTTTATCTGCAGGTTGTCGGCTACTTCCACTAAGAGAAAGTTGTCACCCAGTTCAACGACCTTGCCCAACATACCGCCATTGGTCACGACTTCATCGCCTTTACCCATGCTTGCCACCAGTTCTCTGTGCGCTTTTGCCCGTTTGCTTTGAGGGCGAATCAGCAAAAAATAGAACACAGCGAACAAAATGATAAAAGGTAATAATGCTTCCAGCATAGAAGGCTGCTGGGCTGCCGCTGGTGCGGCTTCGGCTATAGCCTCGGATATAAAAAAGCTCATCGGTTCGACTCCTTCAAAATTGTGAAACACTGTAAGTGAACGGTATAAAGCGCCGCATTATGCCATAGGCAAGGGGCTTTGTGTGGGCTGTTTTGCTGTTTAAAGAAGCTCTGTCTTTAGCTCTGGCCCTGACGACGGGCATAGAACTCTGCTATGAATACCTCCAGCTGATTATCCGCAATGGCCTGGCGCAGGCCCTGCATCAAGTGCTGATAATAGTACAGGTTATGAATGGTATTCAGCCTCGCCCCCAGGATCTCCCCCGCCTTATTCAGGTGACGTAGATAGGCCCGACTGTAGTTCTGACAGGTATAACAGCCGCAACTTTCATCCAGTGGACGGGTATCGTGCTGGTGACAGCTATTGCGGATCCGCACCACCCCTTCACTGGTGAAGAGATGTCCATTGCGGGCATTGCGAGTAGGCATGACACAGTCGAACATGTCGATCCCCCGGCGCACCGCCTCAACGAGGTCCTCCGGGGTGCCCACCCCCATCAGGTAACGGGGTCGGTCAATGGGCATCTCTGGCCCCAGTACATCCAGCACCTTTAGCATCTCATCCTTGGGTTCACCCACAGAAAGTCCGCCAATGGCATAGCCATCAAAGCCCATTGTGGTTAGTCCGTTCAGGGATTCACGGCGCAGTGGTTCATACATGCCCCCCTGAATAATACCGAACAGAGCAGATGGATTATCGCCATGGGCGGCCTTGCTGCGCTCGGCCCAGCGCAGGGAAAGCTCCATGGAGTCCCGCGCCTCCTGCTCAGTCGCCGGATAGGGCGTGCATTCGTCAAAGATCATTACGATATCCGAGCCCAGCTTACGCTGTACCTCCATGGACTCCTCCGGCCCCATGAATACCTTGCTGCCATCAATGGGCGACTGAAAGGTGACACCCTCTTCGGTAATTTTTCGCATCTCGCCGAGGCTAAACACCTGAAAACCACCGGAGTCGGTGAGAATCGGCCCCTGCCAGTGCATGAAGTCGTGCAGATCCCCATGGGCCTGGATCACCTCGGTACCGGGGCGCAGCATCAGGTGAAAGGTATTGCCAAGAATGATTTCGGCTCCTATACCCACCAACTCTTCCGGGGTCATGGCCTTAACCGTGCCGTAGGTACCCACGGGCATAAAGGCCGGGGTTTCCACTGTGCCGCGATCAAATACCAATCGCCCTCTTCGGGCCAGACCATCAGTGTTATCAAGTTCAAATTTCATGGGCAATAAACAGGTAGTTCAAAGGAGGCAAATTAACGGCGCATCATACACTAGCCTACAGTACAAACAAAAAAAGGGATGTCATGAAGAATAGAGGTAGAGGAACTATATGACAGTGATGGACGGGCTATTGCTGCACTTTAAACAAGCGTCACAATCAGCTTTCACAACAAAACCTCAAACAACGCAGGCTCAATCTGGGTGCGAGTGTTCCTTGAAGTGATTAATCAGGCCGTTGGTGGAGGTATCGTGGCTTCTCACCGATTCGGTATCATCCAGTTCAGCCTGAATTTTCATTGCCAGTTTTTTGCCCAACTCCACACCCCATTGGTCGAAGGAATTAATATTCCAGATGATACCTTGTACAAAAATCTTGTGTTCATACATGGCAATAGTTGAGCCCAGATTACGGGGGGTCAACTTATCCAGCAGAATAGAGTTAGTTGGTTCGTTACCGGGAAATATTTTATGAGGAACTAATTTTTCCAGTTGTTCCCCACTGATACCTTCAGCCTTCAGTTCGGCACGTGCTTCCTCTTCGGTGCGCCCCATCATTAGTGCCTCACCCTGAGCAAAGAAATTGGACAACAAAATATTATGATGTTCGCCCACCGCATTATGGCAATTAATCAGCGACAGGAAATCGACAGGAACCAACTTGGTTCCCTGATGAATCAATTGATAGAAAGCATGCTGTCCATTGGTACCCGGCTCACCCCAAATAATCGGGCCAGTATGGTAATCCACCACATTGCCATTTCTGTCAATACGCTTGCCGTTACTTTCCATATCTGCCTGCTGGAAATAGGCTTCGAAACGATGCAGATGTTGACTGTAAGGCAGGATGGCATGGGTATCTGCATCAAAAAAATTGTTATACCAGATACCGATCATCGCTAAAATTACCGGGATATTCTGTTCAAAGGGTGTGTGACGGAAATGTTCATCCATTTCATGGGCGCCACGCAACAACTCCATAAAATTATCCATGCCTATAAACACGGCAATGGAGAGTCCAACCGAGGACCAGAGGGAGTAACGCCCGCCGACCCAATCCCAAAATATAAACATGTTTTTTGGATCAATGCCAAAGGTCTGCACCGCCTCGCTGTTGGTGGAGACGGCAACAAAGTGCTTTGCGATAGCCTCTTCATCATGCAGGGCATCCATTACCCAACGCCGTGCAGTATGGGCATTAGTCAGGGTTTCCTGGGTGGTAAAAGTCTTGGAGGCGACAATGAACAAAGTGGTTTCCGGATCCAGTTTTTTCAGGGTTTGAAAAACATGACTGCCGGCGATATTGGAAACGAAATGCGCACGCAGTTCAGGGCTGCCATAGCCCTTGAGTGCCTCGGTTACCATATACGGCCCAAGGTCTGAGCCACCAATACCGATATTAACAACATCGGTAATGGCCTTACCGGTATAACCCTTCCATTCACCCGAACGCACCGCCTCGGTAAACGTCCGCATCTGCTCAAGCACAGCCCGTACACCCGGCATGACATCTTCGCCGTCCACCAAAATTGGCGCATCACTGAGATTACGCAGGGCCATATGTAATACAGCACGATTCTCGGTAAAGTTTATTTTCTCACCACTGAACATGCGCTCTATCCATTCGGATAAACCTTCTTGGCGTGCCAGCGCAAACAATAACTCCAGGCTTTCCCCGGAAATCCGGTTCTTGGAATAATCCACGAGGATCTCATTGAACTGAATGGAGAACTTATTAAATCGTTCAGAATCCTGAGCAAACATATCACGCATATGGGTTTCCCCAATATGTTGATAGTGTTCAAGCAATGCTTGCCAGGCGGGTGATTGAGTGAGGGCTGACATGAGCTTCTTTATTTATCGTTGTCTTTCCGCTGAAATCATCTGTTAACGAACAGGGCTGATAACCTTACTTTATGTACTCACATTGTACCATCTTCAGGGTCAGCAAAGATGGAATTTCGCCAGGTCTGGTCGTCCCTGTCGAATAAACGATTAGACTCCATCGGTCCCCAGCTTCCCGCCGGATAGGTATAAATAAAATCACGCTCCATAGACCAGACCTTAAGAATAGGGTCCACCACCTTCCAGGCCCAACGCACTTCATCATAACGCAGGAACAACGAGTGATCCCCTTCGATAGCATCCAGTAATAGTGCTTCATATGCGTCCAACGGCTCTTCCTCATCGCCGCGAATACTGGCATCCATGGTCGTAGTACGTGTTTTCATCTCCAGTCCCGGTGGTTTGGCTTGCAACTCCAGTCGCAGGCACTCATTGGGCTGAATCCCCATCACCAACCAGTTGGGCCGAACCTGTTCCAACTGGGTCTGTTGAAATAATTGTTGTGGTGGGTGCTTGAACCGAATACAAATCATGGAACGATTTTCCGCCATGCGTTTACCGGTACGAATATAAAACGGTACGTTACGCCAGCGCCAATTGTCGATGTAGAGTTTCAGTGCGGCATGGGTCTCAGTGGTGCTGTTGGCAGCAACCCCTTCTTCTTCTACATACCCGGGCACCTTTTCTCCGTTAACAACACCACGGCCATATTGGGCACGAAAGGCGTGTGCATGCACTGCACTGGGAGGGATGGGACGAATGGATTTGAGTACCTTTACTTTCTCATCACGTAAAGATTCGGCATCCAGCATCGCCGGTGGTTCCATGGCCACCAGAGTCAATAACTGCAATAAATGACTCTGCAACATATCCCGCAGGGCGCCCGCTCCCTCATAGTACTCAGCCCTTTTTTCGATACCTTGCGACTCCGCATGGGTGATCTGCACCTGATCTATGTAGTTTCGATTCCACAAAGGTTCCATCATCAGATTGGCAAAACGGAATACCAGTACATTCTGTACCGTCCCTTTTCCAAGGTAGTGATCAATACGAAACAGCTGCTCTTCCCGGTAATCCCGGTGCAGGCGCTCTTCAAGGAGTCGAGCACTTTCCAGGTCATAGCCAAAGGGTTTTTCAATCACCAGGCGCCGCCAGCCATTGTCTTCTTTGTTCAGACCGGCAGCGGCCAGATTATTGCTAACGGTTCCAAACTCGGCAGGGCGAATTGCCATATAAAAGGTCAGGTTGTCAGGAAAATGAGAGGTATCCGACAATGCCGTCTTTAAGCGATGGTAAGATTCCACATCGGTCAGATCCCCCTGAAAATAATGCAGTCGGTGACAAAAGCGGGAGAAAACTTCTGCATCCAGACCCTGACGTGCTCGTGGTATTAGAATTTTTTCCACTTCCTTACGCCAGTTATTATTGCTCCATTCACGGCGGCCAAAACCCATAATCATCACTCCCTCGGGCAGACGTCCTGCTTGCTCCAGGTGATAAAGGGCTGGCAATAATTTATTCTGGGAGAGGTTGCCGGTGGCACCAAAAATAACAAAGGTACAAGGTTCCGTCATAATAATTCCTGTTTCTTATTTTTCGCTTCCATCTTCGGATTGAATTCCTGTTTTAATTAACCATACTTTTAATTCAGTATTAAGTGCCCTATTTTTTTACCACCGCATGACCACCAAAGGCGTTACGCATCATAGACAATAATTTTCCTTGATAGCCTTCGGCATCCTGACTGGCAAAGCGCATTTGTAATGACAGACTAATCACTGGCAATGCAACTCCCTGGTCAATCGCCTCAATAGCCGTCCAGCGGCCTTCACCGGAATCGGCAACAAATGAACCTATCTCGGCAAGCTCCTGATCCTGCGCCAGTGACTCAGCCGTCAAATCAAGTAACCAGCTACGCACCACGGAACTATGACGCCAAAGCTCGGAAACTTGCGCCATATCCAGATTAAATTCTGACTTACCCTTTAACAGTGCAAAACCTTCGGCAAAGGCCTGCATCATGCCGTATTCAATACCGTT
>DAOWII010000003.1 GCA_030640985.1 Chromatiales bacterium | reverse complement strand
GTCGGTGACGAAACCTTCGCGGTAAACGGGGTTACCACCGCGCTTGACCAGTTCACGGGCCACATAGCTGCGTGCCATGGGAATCACTTCAACGGGTAGCGGAAACTTGCCCATGATGTCGACGACCTTGGTGTTATCGACGATACAGACGAATTTACTGCTGGCCGCCGCGACAATCTTTTCCCGGGTAAGGGCTCCACCACCGCCCTTGATCAGGTGGCCATAGCGGTTGGTTTCATCGGCACCATCCACGTATACCGCAATTTCGCTGACTTCGTTTAGATCGAACACCTGAATGCCGTGGCCGCGCAGGCGCTCGGCGCTGGCCTCGGAACTGGCCACCGTGCCATCGATCTTGTGTTTGATCTCGGCCAGGTAATCGATGAAGTGATTAGCGGTGGAACCGGTACCAATACCAACAATTGCTCCCGCCTCAACATAGTCCAGCGCCTGCTTGGCGACGGCCTTTTTCATTTCATCTTGGTTCATGCCTGTCTCCTGAATTATTTGTTCATTGCGGTTTCGCCGCGTACTTGTGTCATTATAAGGGAGAAACGTTGTTTTATGCTAAACGAATCGGACAGAGCCGACATCTAGGCTATAATGACCGCACACACAAATACGCTTTTATCATGACTAACCAATACATCAAACGTATTCTTGAAGACCGTGTCTACGAGGTTGCTCAGGAGACGCCACTGGAGCTTGCCTCCAGATTATCCCGTCGTCTGGATAATTCGGTGTTGCTCAAGCGCGAAGATCTGCAACCGGTCTTCTCCTTCAAGCTACGTGGTGCCTATAACAAAATGGTGCACCTCACTGAGGAAGAGCGTAGCAAAGGTGTGGTTGCCGCTTCTGCAGGCAACCATGCTCAGGGTGTCGCCCTGGCGGCCCAAAAGCTGGGCATCGAGGCATTAATTGTCATGCCCAAGACCACCCCGGAGATCAAGGTCGAAGCGGTACGGCGCATGGGTGCTGAAATAAAACTCCATGGCAATACCTATGATGATGCCTGTGACTATGCGCTAAAAATGGGCGAAGAGCAGGATAAAACCTTTATCCATCCTTATGATGACTCTCATGTGATTGCCGGGCAAGGTACAGTTGCCCGGGAAATATTGAACCAGCATCTTGGTGCAATACATGCCATTTTTGTACCGGTCGGTGGTGGCGGTTTAATCGCGGGTATGGCCATCTATGTGAAATACCTACGCCCGGAGATCAAAATCATCGGTGTTGAGCCCGAAGATGCTCCCTGCATGTACGAGGCACTCAAGGCCGGTGAGCGGGTGGTGCTGGATCAGGTGGGCATTTTTGCCGATGGTGTTGCCGTACGCCAGGTAGGTAAAGAACCGTTTCGACTGGCGCAGGAACATGTCGATGAAGTCCTGCTGGTGAACACCGACGAGATCTGTGCGGCGGTCAAAGATATTTTTGAAGATACCCGTTCTATTTCGGAACCGGCGGGTGCTCTGGCGGTGGCGGGATTAAAAAAATACGTAGCACGCGAAGGCATCACGGATAAAAATTTGGTCGCCATCGAAAGTGGTGCCAATATCAATTTTGATCGTCTGCGCCATGTGGCAGAACGGGCCGAACTGGGTGAACGGCGTGAAGTGCTGCTGGCGGTCACCATCCCTGAAAAGCCGGGCAGCTTCCGTAAGTTCTGCGACACTCTGGGCATGCACTCCATCACCGAGTTTAACTATCGCTATTCCGACCATACCGATGCGCATATCTTTGCCGGTGTGCAAATGCACGGCGGTGAAGAAGAACGCGACAAACTGATCACCTCACTACAGGAAAAAGGATATCCGGTAGTGAACATGAGTGACAACGAAATGGCCAAACTGCATGTGCGCTACATGGTGGGTGGTCGTGCCGGCGTCACCGACGAACGCCTGTATCGCTTTGAATTCCCGGAACGACCCGGTGCCCTGATCCGTTTCCTCAATCACATGGGGCATAACTGGAACATCAGTATGTTTCATTACCGCAACCATGGCGCAGCCTACGGACGTGTGTTGGCAGGAATCCAGGTACCGAAAGAAGATAATAAAAAGTTCCAGGAGTTTCTTGATCAACTGGGGTATCGGTATTGGGCAGAGAGCGGTAATCCGGCCTATGAGTTGTTTTTGAGTTGATTATTCCGTTGAAAGGGTTCTGGCTGTGTACTCTTATTTTTTAGTAGAGTAGTTGGTGGGTGTTTTATTTTAATCCGACATTTGTTTCGCCCTTTATGGGCGAGTTCATTTTCTTTGCGTGGCCAAAGAAAACGGAACCAAAAGAAAGGCCACCCGGAGGTTTGCTCCTTCGGAGTTCCCTGCGCTTTTCGTTATTTTGAGCACTCGCGAAACTCGCTGCGCTCAGACAACGCTCGCTTCATCTCAAAATAACTGCGATGCTCGGCTGCACCAACGGGATTGAAAAACATCATAATGAAACGTTTTAAATCCAAGCTGGATTCGGGGATTAATTCCGACTCTTTTATTACAGGATGCATATAAATGTAGCCTGGCAAGGATTGTTCCCTACAATCCTCTTGCATTTCCTCCGTCGTGGAGGTCAGCTATAGCGAAGCGTAACCCGGGGATTTTCATCAGAGCCTGAAGAGTGCGATATTTTTTATTCAATAAAAGTTATAAATTCTATGTATATAAACCGTTATTTATTTTTTCTTTTTATTTTATTCATCAGTAGTGAGACATTCGCTATTGTTAATATAGAAGATATGCGCGTTTCAGAACCCGCTGAAGGCTTTAGCGGCAAGTTTGACTTCGGTATTGCAGGTGCATCCGGTAATACAGATAAATCCAGTGCAAGTCTGGGCAGCCGGTTGCAGTGGCATAAAGATAAGACCACCAATTTTGTGGTGCTCAATTACAGCTACGGTGAAAGTGGTGGGGTGCGTAACACCAATAAAGGATTTTTACACGCACGACATGTAAACCAGTTTTCAGTTAAAACAGCAAATGAATATTTTGTGCAGGCGGAGAAAAATGAATTCACCCGACTCTCATACCGAGGCCTTGCAGGTGCTGGGTTGCGTTTTTCTCTTGGTGATAAAAAATCACAGCGGGCTATTTATCTGGGCCTCGGTGGTTTTTATTCTCGAGAAGAACTGGAGGAAGCAACCGGCTCAACCGATGAAGGTATAGAAGATCTTTGGCGGGCCAATCTGTATATCTCTTACAAACACAATTTTGATAACGGCGTGCAATTGATGAGCACCACCTATTACCAACCGGAGATCGGAAACGCTGCAGATTTTCGCTTATCAGAACAAGCCGCACTAAGTGTCAGCCTAAGTAAACGAATGCGTCTGGTATTAAGCCTGGATGTCGCTCATGATAGTGAGCCACCCCAGTTCGTGGAAAAAACGGATACCAGTTACAATACCCGGTTCGAGGTTCAATTTTAGCATAGTCGGTGCAGTGCCTTTATGCAAAGCCTTCGGTTATTGCACCCTACGAGATATTACTATCTGATGTTCGTATAGTCACCATATCCTTTTTACATGTTTCATATTTAGTGGTCAGCTGGAGTAACTTGTTAGCTTGGGCTATTAAACGTGGCATAATATTATTTTTCTGTAGACTTTAATTCTACCCAAAATGTGCTTCCTTCATTAGGTGCACTTATTACACCAATTTCCCCATTCATTGCTTCTATAAATTTTTTGCTGATAGTTAACCCAATTCCAACGCCATCTATGCCACTATGCTCAGCGCCGAGCCTGTTAAACGGTTTGAATAAATCACGTAATTGGTTTTTATTAAGTCCTAGCCCTGTATCGGCTATATTAATTCTAATGATGCCATGTTCTTTAGGTGTGACGTTTACCTTCACGCTTCCATTTTTTTTATTATATTTTATTGCATTGGAAATGAGGTTAAGCAAAACTTGTTTTAATCTGATTTTGTCTGCGCAAACATATAGTTCAGTTGTTATATATTCATTTATATAAACCCCCTTGTCTTCAGATAATGATGTGAGCAACCTTAATGCCTCACCTATAATATTATCTAGATTGACAGGCTTAAGACTTATATCTAAATTTCCTGATTCAATCTTAGCCAAATCAAGAACTTCATTGATAAGTTCAAGTAGATGATCCCCTGCATGGGTTATCTCATCGCAATACATTTTTTCTGTCTCTGATTTCGCATCTAGTTGCATTAATTGAGTAAATCCGAGAACAGCATTCATCGGCGTTCGTAATTCATGACTCATTCGGGATAAAAATTCTGTTTTAGAATTGTTGGCCTCAATTGCTTTTAATCTTTCTTGTTCTAATTCATTTGTTCGCATCTTTACTGCATCCTCAAGTTCATCAGCTTCATACTTGTGTTTTGACATCATAAAGATAATGCCTAGTACACCTAGTATCGCTAGCACAACATAAATTACAATAGTAAATGTAAGGTCATATTCAGTATTAGTTAGAATGTTATCCAAGGGGATAGTGACATCAAGAATCCCACGAACATCACCAAGCTTCCAGTCAGTTTTTGGTGAGTCAGCATGAGAGTTATGACAAGTGATGCAGCTTTCTCGCATCGTATCTGCTGTTGCATAACGTAGAAATTTGTTATTGTTTTCGGTGATAATTGCATAGTAAGGGTCAGTTTTGTTTTTTGAAAAATGCGCCCAAGCTTTTTTGCTAAACTCGTCTCTTAAGCCACCTGTCTTTTCTCTCCAGGGGAAAGGATAAGGGCTATATAAGCCTACTTTTTCACCCACTCCACTTTCACCAATTTTATTTCCTAACATGATTGTTAGTGTTGCGGGTAATGGTATGGCATCATTATTGTTGTGACCGTGTGTGATTGAGAGACCATTTTTACTTGCAATGGTGATCACTTCAGATGTGTAGATTGTGCGAAATGTACTAATGGCGTTGCTATAGAGTTTCGCGCTCTGCAAACCAGAAGATATGACCGCATCTTGCTGTATGGTTTTGGTATGCAAAATCATCGCTATAGAGATGAACGAGAACAATACAAAGATAATAATGATGATTCGATAGTTCATATTAATTTAAGCTAACAGTAGGTTAGGCAGAATCCGCACTATTACAATAATGCTGACGCGGCCTATCACGTGATTTTTAATGAGATACGGAATTAAAGTCCATCACTGTTCGTATATTCACCGTAGACAATATTACCTATTCTGTCAATTTGCGGTGGTTTTCCCCCTCCGGGGACAAGCATCCCCGTTGCTGCAGTCGAGCATCGCAGGCATTTTGAGAAGAAGTGAGGAATGGCACATGGAGGTGCCGATTATGGAGCTAAGGATGCAGCGTTGCACCCCAAGGGCACTTCTTCGGTAAGCTTACCCAGCTTCCCTCAGGGCGTCTGAGCGAAGCGAGTTTCGCGAACGCTCAAAATGGCGAGAAGCGCAGGGAACTCCGCAGGAGCAAATCTTCGGGCCCCCTTCTCTTGGTTATCTTTCTCTTGCACCCTGAAGGGTATAAAGGTGAGTAAGAGAAAGTAACTCGCCCATCAAGGGCGAAACAAAAACTCAAATAATACGATCAAGCCAAGGTGGGTACTTGTGTGACCAATGGGAATGCCTTTGGCGCGCCACCCTACAAAAAATCAACCTACTTCTTCCCCCGCCGCCTGCAAATCCGCATGATAAGAAGAACGCACCATCGGCCCACTAGCAATATTGGTGAAGCCTAATTTTTTAGCGTCGTCAGCCAATTGCTTAAATGCATCAGGCGTCACATAACGTTCCACCGGCAGGTGGTGAATACTGGGTTGCAGGTATTGCCCCAGGGTGAGGCTGTCGCAATTGTATTCACGCAAGTCGCGTAGCACTTCCAGGATTTCTTCGTCGGTTTCACCCAGGCCGAGCATCAGGCCGGATTTTGTCGGCACGTCTGGGCAAGCGGCTTTAAAGTCGCGAATCAATTCCAGTGAGCCTTTGTAGTCGGCGCCGGGGCGGGCTTTTTTATACAGGCTCGGGATCGTCTCCAGGTTGTGCGCGAGAATCTCCGGCCCGGCGTCTATAACTTGCTGCAGGGCATCGCGGTCACCCTGGAAGTCGGGGATCAGGGCCTCCACTCTGCATCCCGGCACCTGGTGGTGGATCTGTCGGATGGTCTCGGCCCATATACCAGTGCCGCCATCGGGCAGCTCGTC
Source organism: Chromatiales bacterium (assembly GCA_030640985.1). Lineage (GTDB taxonomy): Bacteria > Pseudomonadota > Gammaproteobacteria > Thiohalomonadales > Thiohalomonadaceae > DAOWII01. Next base: position 100 of record DAOWII010000003.1, on the reverse strand, counting down.
CCGGCTCACCGACGTGATAACACAGTGGCGCAGTCCCATGGCCTTGACAGCCTGGGCGGCCCGATATGGTTCCAGCTCGTCGAGCTGGGCTGGCCGACCG
>DAOWII010000093.1 GCA_030640985.1 Chromatiales bacterium | reverse complement strand
TTCATCGACTGTATATCATCATAGGTTCCCAAGTATGCATGTATAACAAGAATTTTACTGTGTTTTTCCTTTAAATAATTACCACCCGAATGGTAACGAGTGACTTCCAGAACAGCCTTTAATGTTTGATTCAGTAATTCATCAATATCCAGGGTCGACATCAAAAGCTTTGTTATTCTGTTGTGTTTTTTCAGTCGTTCTTCACGCTGGCATATTACTCGGGCCATGGTATTAAAACCATCACCCAGCGCTTCCAGTTGATCACCTGTTCTCAGGTCAATCTCAGTATCCAGGTCACCTTTACCAAATCGTTGCATGGCACCCACCAGAGAGTTGAGTGGTCTGGTAATGTCATGGTGAATAATCAACGTTAATGCGATAGACACCAGAAGGCCTAACAGAGCGGCCACCAACCCTGCCTTGCCGATCAGGGAGAGTGCTATATTATTTATACTTCTGGATTCTGTGCTTATTCCCATGGCACCAACAACACGGTTACGACTATCTTTTAGTGGTTCAAAAGCAACCGTTGTATCTATTCCTGATATAGGCAATTGCCCATAAAAAGGCTTACCATGGGATATCTGTTCCTGTAATAGTACGGGCAGAGGCTGCCAAAGTTGCCAGGCATTATGTGGAACGGAAGACGTCGAGTGCAAAAATGAAAGCTCCGATGGGCTTCCGGCAAATAAGGTCATCTGCACGCCAAATCGATTATAAATAGTATTCCCCAACCAGGGATCATCAGAAAGTAAAACCCCCACCACCAATGCGCCATGTACTTTTCCTGAAAGGCGCACTGGCGCAACCACAAATTGCACCAAACCGACATCCTTGAATAATTTTTTTAATTCAGAGTTTTCACTGCCAAGAAACTCCCGACTGACCAGTTCGGTTGAATGTGTCATCGCACCCGTTGTCAGAGCGTCGGTCAGAACATTGTTAATATTCAATATGTCACTACTGACTCTGTTACGTTGGCCGATCACCTGACGGTTTTCATCTACCGCAAGAACGATGGTAACAAAATCATTTTCCTTACTAATGCCTTGCAGGATTTCACGTAGCCCCTGACTATCTTTCTCAGCAAAGAGTCGTTGCGTTTGCTGCTGCTGAGAGAGTTGATTCAAGACACCTTTTAGCTGATGGGTTCTTTCTGCATAAACCTCACCTGCAGCTTTCAACTGAACCTTGATGTGGCTGATAGCATCATTGTGTAATTGAGTCTGAGTCAAAAAGAACAACATGGCCGCCATAACTGAAACGGGCAACCAGAAGACGATGGAAAATGCTATCAGCGTTTTCTGTCCTACCCCAAGTTTAGGTCTAACCAGCGTCATTAAAAGTTCCTTCATAGTAGCAAGCTAAAACAGTATAGACGACCTGTTCAAAACTGCCCCGAAACAAACCCCATACCTCAACCCTTCACTAGGGTATTACGATAAAGGAAACATTAAGCCTGACTAAATAGATAGAGCAGAATCATTCCCAGTGCTAAACGATAAATCACAAATGGAAACATGCCGATACGTTCCAGCAATTTGAGGAAGAAATGAATACAGAGATAAGCACTAAGCCCTGAAATAATCGCACCAAGCAGCAGAGCACTCCAGTCAACATCTGACTTACTGGTCAGTAACTCCAGGCCATTGAGTCCTCCGGCCAACACAATCACAGGAATGGAGAGCAGGAAAGAAAAGCGAGCGGCAGCGGTACGGGTCAGGCCCAGTATCAGGCCTGCGGTCATAGTGATGCCGGAACGGGAAGTGCCCGGAATCAAGGCTAGTGCCTGGGCCAGACCGATGATAAGAATATCCTTCCAGTCAAGACTATGCTCATCCCGCTGGTGCTTACTACGCGCATCCGCCCACCACAACAACAGGCCAAAACCGATCGTGGCCCAGGCAATCACCAGTGGTGAACGTAGACTGGTTTCAATGACATCCTTAAATAACAAACCAGCCAGGCCGACGGGAATGGTGCCCAACAATACTGCCCACATCAGACGGCTATCGCCCACTCGCTGACGCCGCTGTAAGGATCGCACCCAGTCCTGAGTCATATTAATGAGGTCAAAGCGGAAGTACCACACCACGGCACTTAGGGTACCGAGATGCACCGCCACATCAAAGGCTAGCCCCTGGTCCTTCCAACCACTAATCAGCGGCAACAGAATCAAATGGGCGGAACTGGAAATAGGTAAAAACTCAGTGAGCCCCTGAAGAATTGCCAGCAATATAATTTGTATCAGATCCATAAAACTATCATTCACCTTTTTCGATGGAACTTAATCTCCGTGGGATGACCAATCGATCCATGAGGGCCTCTAGGCCTTCCCACTGGATGACCAATCGGCCCATGGGGGCCTCTAGGCCTTTTCTGCCACAATATGTGCGTAACGATCATCCCGTACCGTACGGCTATCCAGCACATTAAAGCCCGTGCAGCTTAACAGGTAGCTCAAATCATCGACGGAAAAACGGTTATGTTCGATGAAGTGAATAAACAAGTCTTCCAGTTCATTGATCGATGTCGCCGGATCAAACACTTTTAAGGTTTTCGATTCATGATGGATATAGGTTTCCAGCGGGCCTCGCACCCAGTCAATAATATAAATCCGACCACCTGGTTTAAGACAGCGCTGTAATTCCAGTAAAAGTTTTACTGGCTGATGCATCTCGTGCAGCAATACCGCCGCGAGGGCAGCATCCACTGAATTATCGTCTAATGGCAACCGCGGATTCTGTAAATCTTCTTCGATAATTTCACAGCCGGTGGGCAACTCACCTACAGCCTCCAGCATGTAAGGGGCGCACTCTACGCCCATGGCGTGAACACCGGGATAACGCCCGGCCAGTTCCTTGATAAACAGCCCTGGGCCACAACCTAGATCAAGTACAGTTGTTTGCTCAGCAAATACCGGTTCAATCCACTGCTGCCAGGCAGTCCAAAACGTATCATCGAAACGATTGTCGTAGGTCTCTTTCATTAGCTCGACAAAAGACTCTCCATCACGATGATGCCTGGCCAGCATGGCCCTGGTTTTATGCATAGTGTTATTTAAAGAATCGTTCATGACTGATTTCAGCGGCCTTCTATAAACGACTGCGTTCATCCCGCAGCATAAAACCCTGCAAAGGCCCGTCATAATCTTTACTCAAGGCCATCACCTTGAAAAGTTCACCCATTTCACTGGGCAAGGTTAACTGCTTCACCTGAGCAGCTATCTCCAGTTGCTTGCGAATATCCACTTCATCATCCTCATTGCAACCATTGCTATCGCTACAGGCCGCTAGCTCGGTCAGCCCCGTGGCCAATAAAAAATTGGCCTGGTTAGCGAATCCACGTACCCCAAGTCCTGCCTCCAGTGCTGCCTCAGCCACGGCAGTGAAATCCACATGGCTAGTGATGTCCTGCAGACCTACCAGAATCAGCGGTTCGGAATGGGAGCGGTGACGATAGTGACACATGAGCGTTCCTTCTGAGCGTTCCGGGTGATAAAACTCGTGCTGGGGAAAACCGTAATCAATGATCAGCGCCACCCCCGCTTCCATGAACGTTGCCAGGGAGTGCACCCAATCTTCCGCCGCCAGGTTGAGTTCCGATGCATAGCCGTCCGTCAGCGAATATTTTTGCAGCAAGGCCTCAAGTCTCTGACTCACACGCTCCGATGCAGGGGCCAGCCATTGCGAAGCAAATCGCTCACCCTGCCAACGAACGAACAACTCTTTTGGCTCACCATCTTCGATACGGAAACAATGCACCGGCATGGCATCCAATACTTCGTTGGCCAGCACTACGCCGCGAAAGCCGGGTTCAGGCAGACGCTCCAGCCACACCACTCGTTCCAGTAAATGAGGTACCTTTACCTCGATAGTCTCTTTTTGCCTCGCCTTGAGATCGGCACTCACCTCCAGAATACAGTAGCGTTGAGGCAAGCAGTCCAATGTCTCCATCTCGGCGAGAACATCTGCCGCCATCACCCCGGAGCCAGCGCCAAACTCCAGCACTTCACCACCACCCAGGCTGTTTAATACCTCACGACACTGACGGGCCAGGCAACGGGAAAACAACGGTGAGAGTTCCGGCGCAGTGACAAAATCACCGGACTCACCAAATTTACGGCTTCCCGCGCTGTAATAGCCTAAAGCAGGTGCATACAGGGCCTGGGCCATGAAATGATCGAAGCTTATTACCCCCCCCGCAGCCTCCATTTCCCCGGCTATATGCCGCACCAGTTGTTCGCTGTGGGCCTGCGCCTCGTCATCGGGCTCAGGCAGGCGTGAAACATCCTGTGAAGCTGCACGCAACTTGTCCATGGGATGAGAGGATTGAGACATATTTATATTCCGCTAAAGATAACACTAGGCTAAAGTGTGCACAGTGTGCCAAACATCTGGCTTGGGGAGAAGCATGTGAGTGAAAACAGTGAACTGGAAGGCAAGGTGGTATTAGTAACCGGAGCGGCCCATCGCATCGGTGCGACTATTACCCGTAAGCTGCACTCCGCCGGGGCTAATATCGTGCTACACCACAATGCCTCCCGTAAACAGGCCCAGGCACTGCAGGCAGAACTGCACGAACAACGACCCGACTCGGTGATGCTGGTACAGACCAACCTGTTACACATCAATAAACTCACCAGTCTGGTCCGTGAAGCCCACGAGGCCTGGAACCGGCTGGATGCACTGATCAACAATGCCTCTACCTTCTATCCAACCCCGGTGGGTTCTGTGGATGAGAAACAGTGGGACGACCTGATGGGCACCAACCTGAAAGCGCCGTTCTTTCTCGCCCAGGCCGCTGCACCTTATCTTAAACAGGCCAATGGCAGCATAATCAACATCGTGGATATTCATGCGGAGCGGCCACTCAAGAAACATCCAGTATACAGCATGGCCAAAGCGGGGTTAGCTATGCTCACCAAATCCATGGCCTGTGAACTGGGCCCTCAGGTAAGAGTTAACGGCATTGCTCCAGGCACCATTCTCTGGCCTGAAAATGAAATGGATGACGTCACCAAACAGCGCATCGTCTCCCGTACATTTCTTAAACGACAGGGTGAACCAGAAGACATCGCCCGCGCAGTGCTATTCCTGATTCGTGATGCAAACTATATGAGCGGGCAGATACTGACAGTGGATGGTGGACGCTCTCTGAACAGTTAATCAGAAGGAAATAATGCCACCAGCCAAGGCCTGCGATATTCAAGCAGGAAAAGGCACCGTCCACAGAGGTTGCTCACTACTATCGAAGGCCTGCCACAGTGACTGATAGCTTTGCCCTAATGTTGGGTGAGTGGAATTGGGAGCAATTTCTGCCAAAGGCTGCAACACAAAAGCATAACGAGTGATTTCGTCACGGGGCAGTTGCAAGCTATCTTTGTTAATAACTTCATCGCCGTACAGTAGCAGATCAATATCCAGGGTACGGGAGACAAAACGCACATCATTGCGCGAACGGCCATTACGCAATTCTATTTTACGCAATTCGCCCGCGAGTTCATTTACCATTTGCCCGGTGTTAAAGGCCACCACCAGATTATAGAAATTATCTCCCTCAAAACCCACCGCTTCACTTTCATACACTGAAGACACAATAAGCTGGCCGTAACGTGCCTCCAGCTCAATGAGTGCTGCACGGACATAACGTTCACGCTCGATATTGCTGCCGATACTAAGGTAGACCTGCGGCATGCTCAGCTCTTCTCGCTCCTGGCACCGCGTTCGATGATGATTCCCACATCGTTGGCGTAACGCACGGCACCTTTTTTATTCAGGCGAATGCGTATCCAGGGCACATCGAATTCGCTCATGATGATTTCGGCCACTTTTTCGGCGAGAGTTTCCACCAGTTGATACTGGCTCTCCTCGACAAAGCTAATGACACGTTTAGCCACAGCCTTGTAATTGAGAGTGTCCTCGATGCTATCACTGGCTGCCGCTTTACGAATATCACTGCCCATTTCCAGATCGAAACGGATAGTCTGCTTGATCTTGCG
>DAOWII010000119.1 GCA_030640985.1 Chromatiales bacterium | reverse complement strand
TCCAAAAAAACGAAAAACAGTCTAGATAAAAAATTTAAGGTGCATTTTATCTCAAATAATGTCTAACCAACGACAGAATTTATATCTCGATCTTATAACCGGTGTCAGTGGATTAAATCAGGATATTTAGAAAGAAACAATCTATCTCGGCCTTACTGAGAATCTTATATTGGTATATCTAGAATATTTGCATTCTTAAAAGTAGACACATTTTATAACTCGAATAAACGTTTCGGTGTAAGAGGTGCTATTGCTGTTTTGCTTGTATTGATAGGCGCCGGTCTGTTTCTGGGGATAACCAACCCCATATTAGAACGGCTCAAAAAGCTCAATGAAGGCCTTGAAAGGACGGTATTGGAGCGCACAAATAAACTTAAGAAGGCCCTGGTTAATGCAGAGGAGGCAACCCGAGCGAAATCAGAGTTTCTTGCAAATATGAGTCATGAAATACGTACTCCAATGAATGGGGTCCTTGGGATGACAGACTTGATTAGAGGCACTGAACTTTCAAGTGAACAAAGAGGTTTTGCTGATACTGCCTATCATTCAGCCGAAATGTTACTTGCGCTACTTAATGACATTCTTGATTTCTCAAAAATCGAGGCGGGCAAGCTGGAACTCGAAGAAATCGACTTTAATTTAAGAACTGCTATTGAGGATGCAGGTGATTTATTGGCAGAAAGTGCGCATAGAAAAGGATTAGAGTTAAATATAGATATAGACTCTAACGTTCCTGTCCGCGCAATAGGCGATCCGGTACGTTTACGGCAAATCATTACCAATCTGGTTGGCAATGCCATTAAATTTACAGCGTCTGGTGAAGTTGTAATTAAGGCAAAAATCGAACACTGTGATGACAATCAATTTATGCTGCATATAGGTGTCAGCGATACAGGTGTTGGAATTGACCCTAGTAAGCTTAAGACGATATTCAGTGCGTTTAGTCAGGCAGATTCGTCTACGACCAGGAATTTTGGTGGGACAGGTTTAGGGCTGACTATATCGCGTCAATTAATAGATATAATGAAAGGCACGGAGGGTGTGGAGTCAACCCTAGGGTTAGGGAGTACCTTCTGGTTTGAAGTGCCATTTACCTATGGTCTTTTGGCGAGTGAAAGAATGGGGGATAATGAAGCCCTATCCAAGATGTCAGTCTTAATTGTAGATGACAATAAAACAAATCGTAAAATCCTGAAGGGCATTATGGATTCCTGGAATATTAGTCATGATCTTGCCGAAGATGGCAAAGAAGCAATAGAAAAACTGAAAAGTGCTGCCAAGAGCAATAAACCGTATAATGTGTTGCTCTCAGATATGATGATGCCCGAATTTGATGGTGTTGATTTAGCCCGCGCAATAAATAGTGAACCTTCAATTTCAAATATAAAAAAAATACTACTTACATCCGCAGCCGATGTTCTTGATAAAGACAGCAGTAAATCTCTGGGGATTTATGCGACCCTTAGCAAGCCGGTGAAGCAATCAATTCTTTACGACACTATAGTGTCATCATTGATGGATATTAATCTAAAAGTGGCAGAAGCATCACCATCTAAAGCGACTGAGTATACTGATTTCAGTGAGTCTGAGGATGTAAAGATTATTGTTGCTGAAGACAACAAGGTTAATCAGAAGGTTATTAAAGGGATGTTTAAAAAACTTGGGGTTGATATTTCTATTGCCTCTGATGGCATTGAGGTTATTGATCTAATGGAAGGATGTGACTATGACCTGATTTTTATGGATTGTCATATGCCAAAGTTGGATGGCTATGAAGCTACACGCCGAATCAGAATTCATGAAGATGAAAGTCACATTCCGATTATTGCTATGACAGCCAATGCCATGAAAGGCGATAAAGAAAAATGCCTCGAAGCAGGCATGGATGATTATATTGCCAAACCCCTGCGAGTAGCGCAACTTGATGAAATGCTTCAAAAATGGATTAAAATTATTAGTTCAAGGATGGAGTCTACTAATGCCTCTTGATACGAGTACAGATGCTCCCCTTATTGATCACTCTGTATTTAATGAAGTGTGTGACTTATTTGAGTCCAGAGATGATTTCAATCAACTCATTTATGAATTTAAGGACGAAGCCTATATTAATATAAGAAAACTAGCTGACGCAGCCTCCTCAGCTGATCTTGTTACTATCAATAAAATTTCACATGCATTAAAAAGCAGCAGTGGTAACCTCGGTTTCATCAAACTCTCACAATGTGCTGCTACTCTAGAAACGATGGCAAGAGAGGCCATGCAAGCTGATTATATAAAATTAGTCAGCGACCTTAATGAGAGTTATCAGGAGCTAACAAAAGAACTGATATGAGTTCCACTTCTGAATAGCCCTCATTAAAAAATATACTCGTCAGCTGTTTAGTGCATGACGGCCCTGATTTCCTTCCTCATGATATTTACACCATCCTTGCCTTGATGTTCACCCTGTGGATGTGCTTTGCACATTCCATACCACCCACCAAAAGTTCCGAAATAATCGGTAATTTTTTACTCAACCCTGAATTAATAACCTGGCGTTATGAAAATTCCGATATCATTTACTCATTTAAGCAGGCGTCACCCAGCAGCAATATGCACCGCAAGAAAGCCGCCGACCGTTAAGCGAGAAGGCAAGCACGGTTCCAGACTCCGGGGGACTAGTCCGCCACCAGGTAAAAAGAGGGCACTACGGAATTCTGTTTTAACTGCGGGCTCCAATTGCTTTACCCATCGTTTCACATCCGAGACTGAATCCCAACGGGCACCGACGTAGGCACCTTTCTCCTTTTTTCGTGTATAGAGAAAACTGTTACGATTTAACAAACCCAACACCACACCCTTACGTGAAACACGAAGCATTTCATTTAAAGCGCAGACAGGATTCTCTATAAAACAGAGGCTGGTGACGGCCATACAGTAATCAAAATAATTGTCTGTAAACGGTAACGCTTGAGCATTCCCCTGTACCAGGTCAACAGCTTCACTTTTATCGCAAGCAAACAATAGCGACTCCATATCGGGATCTAGCCCTGTCACATGGATGCCTGCCTGGGAGAAATGGCGACTGAAATAACCGCTTCCGCAACCTACATCAAGCAAGGTTTCATTTGCTGTGGGTTGCAGAAGCTTCCACAACAGATGAAACTCCCGGCTTCCAACCCACTGCCCCCGTGGTGTGTGATACCAGGCTTCGTAAGTGACGGGTTTATAAGTAGTGCTCATGGTTCCAATCATCTAAAATGGAGAGGGACTAAATCCCTTGACCCTTTCTCCGGTAACCGGGTGGTCAAATTCAATGGTTGTGGCATGTAGCATTAAACGTGTTGCCATAACAAACGCTTCATCCGTAGCATATAGGTCACAGCCTAAAATTGGATGGCCAATTTCTCTACTATGGATACGTAATTGATGAGTACGACCAGAGATCGGGCTAAATGTCACTCTTGTGGCGAAGGGTTCCTGCAACCGCTCAATAACTTCATAATAAGTCACCGCCTTTTTGCCGGTTACTGAACAGATCTTCTGTAGCGGAAAATTAGGCTTGTCTTTTGCGATGGGGAATTCAATACAACCCTCATCATCAGTTAGATGCCCATGCAAGATTGCAGTATAGGTTTTAACCACATTGCGTGCCTGGAACTGTTTGGTAATATGCGCATTAACTTTCTTATTAAGTGCAACCACTAAAATACCCGAGGTTCCAAAATCAAGGCGATGAAGCATGGTGGCGGTAGGGGAATTTTTAACCAGGCGGAAATGAACTGAATCTTTATTGAGGGGATGTTTTCCTGAAAGTGTTAACAAACCACTCGGCTTACTGATCAGCAACAGGTGTTCGTCTTGAAATAGCACTTCTATCTCTTCATTACAGACAGGAACGATAAACGGGTCGGCTTGTGGTTGCATCAGGTAAGCGTAATATCAAAATTCAAGAAAAGTAAATTATAACAACATCTGAAATTCGATTAAGATAAACAGATTAAACTCGTTCAAACACCAGGCATGTAATGACCGCCCTACCCATCGATAGTATTTTACCTCAACTTTTGCGCAGCCTGAACACCTCGAATAACGTGGTGCTGCAGGCTGCACCTGGCGCGGGTAAGACCACCCGTGTACCGCTGGCACTGCTTGATGAGCCGTGGCTTGAGGGCAAGCGTATCATCATGCTTGAGCCACGGCGACTAGCGGCGCGCAATGCAGCCCTTTACATGGCCGATCTGTTCGGCGAACCCGTGGGGCAGACCATCGGTTTCCGTACACGGCTCGAGTCAAAAATCACTGCACAGACCCGCATTGAGGTGGTCACTGAAGGCATCCTGACCCGCATGCTGCAGAACGACCCGGCGCTTGAGAGCTATGGCCTGGTGATCTTCGATGAATTCCATGAGCGTAACCTGCAGGCCGATCTAGGACTAGCACTGTGCCTTGAGAGCCAGGACGCGCTGCGTGAGGATCTCAAACTACTGGTCATGTCAGCGACCCTCGATGCCCTGCCCATCGCTGAGCTTTTGAACGATCCCCCGCTAATCAGTAGCGAAGGACGCAGTTACCCGGTCGAATATATTTATGGCCAGCGCCCCGAACCGCGCGAAGTCCCTCAGGCGGTGGCGCGAACGGTACTGCGCGCCCTGGCTGAACAACAGGGTGATGTGTTGGTGTTTCTACCCGGAGTGCGGGAGATCAAATTCGTGCAGGAACAGTTAGAGGCGGCGCAACTGGCTAGCAACATCCAGATCATGCCGCTGTTTGGCGACCTTGATCCCAGGCAGCAAGAGCGTGCCATCCTGCCCAGTCCCGCCGGACAGCGCAAGGTGGTATTGGCAACCGCCATCGCCGAAACCAGCCTGACCATCGAGGGAGTGCGGGTGGTGGTCGATGGCGGTCTGAGTAGAGTACCGCGCTTTGATCCACGCAGCGGCATGGACCGACTCGAGACGCTGACGGTTACCCAGGCCTCGGCAGTACAGCGTGCAGGTCGTGCCGGGCGACTTGAGCCGGGAGTGTGTTACCGCTTGTGGAGTGAACAGCAACAAAGTCACTTACTGGCCCATGCCCAGCCGGAGATCCTCGCCGCCGATCTCGCTCCATTGACGCTGGAGCTGGCGCAGTGGGGACTGAATGATCCGGCGCAACTGCGTTGGCTGGATGCTCCGCCACAGGCCAGTTTTGCTCAGGCCCGCGAGTTGCTCAGCCGATTGGGCGCCCTGCAGGATAATGGGCAGATCAGTCCCCAAGGCCAGAGGATGGCAGAACTGGGGATGCATCCACGCCTGGCGCACATGGTGCTTAAAGGCCAGCAAATAGGACTGGGTGTCCTGGCCTGTGAGATTGCCGCCCTACTCGGTGAGCGTGACATTCTCAAAGTCGCTGATAGTGATCTGCGACTGCGTCTCGAACAATTACACAGCCGGGGCAAACATTCGCAGCTGCATTACGGTGCTCGCCAGCGAGTATTACAGACAGCAAGTCGTTGGCAGAAAAAACTCCGACTTGAAACCAATTTTGAGTCAGAGACCGGGCAGATTTCCAGAGCAGGTCTATTGCTGGCCTTTGCCTACCCGGATCGCATTGCTCAACGTCGTCCCGGTGGCGAGCCGCGTTATCGCCTGACCAATGGCCGTGGTGCGATTATCCACGCTCAGGATACTTTAGGAGGCGAGCCCTACCTGGGAGTGGCGCAGCTAGATGCCGGCCAGCGTGAGGCACGCATTTTCCTCGCCGCACCACTCAGCCAGGACGATCTGGAACAGCATTTTGAGGAACAGATAGAACAACGTGAACACGTCAGCTGGGACGACCAAACCGGTGCGGTGCGAGCACAGCAACAACGTTGTCTTGGAGAATTAATACTGGAACAGAAATCCTGGCAGGCAGCCGATACTGAGCAGATCAGTAGCGCAATGCTGGACGGCATTCGCCAGCGCGGACTGGGAGTGCTGCCCTGGACGCAAGAACTGGAGGCCTGGCGATCACGGCTCGCATTGTTGCGCCGGGTCGAGGTGCCAAGTCCTGATGAAGAGCCGTGGCCCGAGGTTTCGGACGAGGCCCTGCTGGACACGATAGAGAATTGGCTAGCTCCTTATCTAACAGGTATGTCTCGGCTGTCGCACCTGACGCGCCTCAACCTCAAGGAAGTACTCAGCTCCCTCCTCAGCTGGCCACAACAACAGGCCCTGGATCAACATGCCCCTACCCACCTAAGTGTGCCCAGCGGTTCACAGGTTCGCATAGACTACTCCACAGAGGCGCCGGTGCTGGCAGTTCGGCTGCAGGAAATCTTTGGCCTGCTGGAGACCCCGCGCATCGCCGCTGGACGAGTGGCACTGACTATCCACCTGTTATCACCGGCACGACGGCCGGTTCAGGTCACCCAGGACCTGGCCAGCTTCTGGGCTAACACCTATGCCGAGGTAAAAAAAGATCTCAAGGGACGTTACCCGAAACACTACTGGCCAGATGATCCGCTACAAGCCGAAGCGACACATCGGGTACGGCCGAAAAAAACTTAAATCAAAGCTCGCCTTCACACGGTACTTTTTAATGCTATCAATGACTGCTCTGATAATGAATGACTTGATAGCCCGTAAGAAAAAGTTTCTAGTGTGTGTACGTACTATCTGATTAGCCTTGATAGTTAAGCAACCAAGTCGTTCTACTGTCCACCCAATTTTTTCTACTAACGACTTATAGCTTTATACATAAAGTTCGTCAGATTCACCCTAATACCTGAGTAAGAAAACTCTGAAATAACGACATAGTTACATGCACAACTAATACTACTGCACTGACTGGGCATATATATTAATGGAATGGTATTGTTAATAAGGTTAGCTAGATAACGCTATAACAAATAGCTTTAATATCACATTAACGGAGCAAGCCAACTTATCAGAGTTCATCCACCGCTCCCTTCTTTTTCCTGCAAGGCTTATCACAGCCCTCACAGGCTTTCCCGAATTCATCACTACTCGCCAAGCCACCACAACTTCCACGGATACCGTGACGGCCGAAGATCACTCCCAGTGCCAGTGCCACTATGACCAGGACAAAAATAATAAAAGTGGCGATATAGGTTTCCATCTATCTCCTATGCACAGAAATCATCAAACATTATATTTTCATCTTCCACGCCCAGATCTTTTAACATTTCCTGAGCTGCATCTAGCATCTGTGGTGGGCCACACAGGTAGTACTCACACTCTTCTGGTTCGGGATGATCTTTCAGATAATGTTCAAATAGTACCTCATGGGCATAACCAGTGTGACCTTGCCAGTCATCTTCCGGTTGTGGATTCGACATAACTACATGCCAGTCGAAGTTTGCATATTGTTGTTGAAGTGCATCGAAATCTTTTTGATAAAAGAGATCACGTAAGCTACGTGCCCCATACCAGTAACTTATTTTTCGTTTTATTTTTTCCTGGGTCAGCAAATAGAAAATATGGGAACGCATAGGCGCCATACCGGAACCTCCACCGAGATAAATCATTTCCGCATTACTATGTTTCGGAAAAAAATCACCGAAGGGGCCCGAGACAGTAACCGAATCACCGGGCTTGAGGTCGAATAAATAGGAAGTCATTTTCCCCGGTGGAATATTTTTACTACCTTGAGGTGGTAACGCAATACGTATATTGAATTTAATACCACTCGACTCACCAGGGTAGTTGGCCATGGTGTAAGCCCGTACCAGCGGTTTAGTCAGCTCCGACTTCATATGCCAAAGTTCCAGGGCATCCCAGTCCATCCGGTATGTATCAGCAACATCGAAGTCGGTGAACTTGACTGTATGGGGTGGTGCTTCAATCTGTAGATAACTACCCGGCTCAAAGTCTATAGTCTCCCCTTCCGGTAATTTAAGCACCAGTTCCTTAATAAAGGTGGCCACATTTTCGTTGGAAACGACTTCACATTCCCATTTTCCAGCGCCGAATACTTCTTGTGACAACTCCAGTTTAACGTCCTGTTTTACCATAAACTGACAAGCCAGATGATAACCATTGGCAATTTCCCGTTTGTTGAAAAAGCCCTCTTCTGAGGGCAGGATGTCACCTCCACCCTGTAATACCTTTACCCGGCATTGACCGCAAATACCATTGCCACCACAGGCGGAAGGTAGAAAAATCTCACCCTCGTTCAAAGTTTCCAGTAAAGAGTCACCTGCATTACTTTCAAAGCACCTGTCCTTATACCCGTCTATCTCGATATGTACCGGACCTGTTCTTACCAGACGGGAGCGGGCAAACAGGATCACCAATACCAGCAATAAAATAATGCCGGTAAAGAGACCAATTCCCAAAGCAATTTCAAGCATGGTGATAATCTCTAAACAAGGTAACGGATCATAAGCGGACACCGGAGAAAGCCATAAAGCCCAACGACATCAGGCCCACGGAGATAAAGGTAATACCCAGGCCTTGCAAGCCCTCAGGGACTTCGGCATATTTCATTCGCTCGCGGATCGCCGCCAGAGCCACAATGGCCAGCGCCCAGCCGATGCCACTGCCAAAGCCAAAGACCAGGCTTTCACCAAAGTCGTAACTGCGCTCCACCATAAACAGAGAGGCACCGAGGATGGCACAATTGACAGTGATCAGTGGCAGAAAAATTCCTAGCGCATGTTGCAGTGCAGGAAAATAACGATCCATGATCATTTCCATGATCTGAACCATAGCGGCAATAACCCCGATATAACTGACCATACCAAGAAAGCTAAGATCCATCTCCGGCAGACCCATCCAGGCCAGTGCCCCTTTTTGCAACAAGTGCTGGTAGATTAGATTATTGAGCGGCACAGTAATCGTTTGTACCAGCACCACCGCAACACCCAGACCGATAGCTGTTTCCACTCGCTTCGATATGGCCAAAAAGGTGCACATGCCGAGGAAAAATACCAATGCCATGTTCTCCACGAACACAGCCTTGATGAACAAGTTGAGATAATACTCGCCCACTAGTCTTTTTCCACCTGTTCCGGTTTCCAGGTCCGCAGTGCCCAAATAAGTAATCCGATAATAAAAAAAGCACTGGGTGGCAACAGCAACAAACCATTAGGGTAATACCAGCCACCATTATTGACCGATGGCAACAGGGTGTAACCCAGTAATGTCCCTGAACCAAATAGTTCACGAATAGTGGCGACACTAATTAAAATAATACTGTAACCCAGGCCATTGCCTAGACCATCCAGGAAACTCAGGGCCGGGGGATTTTTCATGGCATAGGCTTCGGCCCGGCCGAGGATGATGCAATTGGTGATAATCAGTCCCACAAACACCGACAATGACTTACTCATGTCAAAGGCGTAGGCCTTGATAAACTGATCCACCACAATCACCAGCGAGGCGATGACAGTCATCTGCACAATAATGCGAATACTATGGGGGATCTGGTGGCGAATGGCACTGATAGCAGTGTTCGAAAAACTGAGCACCACGATGACAGCCAGGCACATTACCAGGGCGGTATCCAGAGAGGTGGTGACCGCGAGGGCGGAACAGACACCCAGTACAAAACGTGTAACAGGATTGTAATCGAACAGTGGCGCCAGCAGGGCCTCACGGGCCTGGGGACCACTAATGCCCACTCGCTGTTTTATGGTTTCCGTGATCCCACTCATCCTGCCAGGCCCTCACGACGTAAACGCGTCAGAAAAGGCGCGAAGCCGTCATTCCCCAGCCAGAAACGTAACAGGTTTTCGATACCATGATTGGTCAGGGTGGCGCCGGACAAAGCATCAATTTGATGTTTTGTCGTGGGATCGTCTGGATCCACCCCACCCTTCACCAACTGGATAGTCGGTTGCCAATATTCATCATACACCTGCTTGCCCGGCCACAAAGCCTTCCAGCGAGGATTATCCACCTCGCCTCCCAGACCTGGTGTGTCGGCGTGTTCGTAAAAGCTCAGGCCCTCTACGGTGCGAGTGTCACTGGCCAATGCCAAAAATCCGTATAGGGTAGACCACAGACCATAGCCGTGTACTGGTAAGACAATGGTTTTGATCTGACCTGTTGTATCACGTAGCAGGTAGACCAACGCATGATTAGCACGACGCTGAATTTTAGCGATATCCTGCTTTGGGGTCATGGCGGTACTCGGCAGTGGATGCCGTGACGCGTCATGTTGGTCGAACTGTCCGGGATTTTCAATATCAACAAAACGGCCACTTTTAAGATCCACAATGCGCGTTTCCAGGCGAGACGAAAGTTCTTGAATACTTTTACCCGTTTGTAAAAGACCGGCTACCGCCAATATATTTTTCTGGCGGTCCAGCAATCTGTTTTTCTCCTGTATCGGGCGCAGCAACACCGTAGTGGTCGTCACCAGTGCCGAAGCGACAACGCAAAGGGTAAACGCCACCAGTAGTGTTTTTTTTATGCTATCCCTATGAAGCATCTCGCTGCAATCTCCTTTTGATATTTGCCCGTACCACAAAATAATCAATCAAAGGAGCAAAAAGATTGGCAAACAAAATGGCTAACATCGTGCCTTCCGGATAGGCCGGATTAATCACACGAATTAAAATAATCATCAGGCCGATGAGTACACCGTAGATCCATTT
>DAOWII010000170.1 GCA_030640985.1 Chromatiales bacterium | reverse complement strand
TAGAGTTTTTAAAGAGATCAAAACTTAATACAAGTTTATTGAGAATAGAGTTATTAAGACCTGCTTATAATAGTCATAGCTACGGCCGTGGTAAGTTTTACGGCATTGCTAGTGATCTCATAGATGCCAATGTCATTGAAAGATATATAGCTATTTTGTTATTGGGTGATGCCCCCTCATACAAAAGCACGTATGAGACAGGCATGATTAGCGGTACTCACGGGATGGGTATGGGCTGGTTCATAATGCGCGGCAAACTATCTCGCCCCCACGATGGTACAGTATTGCTATCGGAAACCCGGGTAGATGATATCTCACACTACTTGCAGGTGCCTCATAGCCACTTTGGTATGCTTTTTAATAAAGCTGTTGCCAGGGCGAGCTGCCAGTTTTTGCGGCAGGGTACTTTTACAGCATCACATGTATAGAGCAGCAAGCCCTGGAAAGAAACTATCGTTATGCTAAATATCTCCACTCACGTCTCTATCCCTGATGACGAAATTGAAATAAGCGCCATTCGTGCCCAGGGAGCCGGTGGGCAAAACGTCAACAAAGTCTCCTCGGCCGTACATTTACGTTTTGATATCAATGCCTCATCGTTGCCAGACTTTTATAAGCAGCGATTGTGTAAGCTTAATGACCGTCGCATCAACAAGGATGGGGTGATCATCATCAAGGCTCAACAGTACCGTAGCCAGCCTAAAAATAGGGAAGAGGCATTAGGGCGTTTACAGGAGCTGGTGAAAGGTGTCGCCGTGACCCGTAAAAAGCGTATTCCAACAAAGCCAAGCCGGGGCTCACAACAACGGCGTCTTGAGGGAAAGAGTCAACGGGGCAAGAACAAGCAGTTGCGTAAAAAAGTAACGGACAGCGACAATTATTAGTCGTAGCAAATAATAAGCCCCTGTTTGCTACGATGATATGAACTATTGCTCCGGGCTGGTAAAATTCCATTCATGATTGTATTTGATGATGTTTCCCTGCGCCGTAGTGGTCGATTGCTCTTCTCTGGAGCTTCCTTTTCTATTCACGCGGGTCAGCGCGTTGGTTTGATTGGTGCCAATGGCACCGGCAAATCCAGCCTGTTTGCCATGTTGCGTGGCGAGTTACATAGCGACCATGGTGATATATCTCTACCATCACAATGGGTCACTGCCCATGTGGCCCAGGAGATTTTGGCTGTTGAGAAGATGGCCATTGAGTATGT
This sequence comes from Chromatiales bacterium, assembly GCA_030640985.1. Lineage (GTDB taxonomy): Bacteria > Pseudomonadota > Gammaproteobacteria > Thiohalomonadales > Thiohalomonadaceae > DAOWII01. Next base: position 12,988 of record DAOWII010000170.1, on the reverse strand, counting down.
GATGGATGGCGATAATGAGCTGAGGGATATCCAGGGACAGATTGAAAAGGCCGAAGCGAAGGATGATGGCTTGCAAGTGGCGAATCTGCATGCTCGTCTTGAAAATATTGATGGTTATAATGCCCGGGTGAGGGCGGCGCGGTTGATGAGTGGCCTTGGCTTCACTGCATCACAGGAAAACAATCCGGTGAAATCTTTTTCCGGTGGTTGGCGCATGCGTCTCAACCTGGCTCAGGCGCTGATGTGCCGTTCCGATCTGTTGTTGCTGGATGAGCCCACTAATCACCTGGATCTGGATGCTGTTATCTGGCTAGAGGAGTGGCTGTGTAATTATCAAGGCACTCTGATCCTGATTTCCCATGACCGTGACTTTCTAGATCATATTGTGAGCCATATTACCCACCTGGAACATGAGCAGATAACCGTATATACCGGCAATTATTCTGCCTTTGAAAAAATGCGTGCCGAAAAGCTTGCCCAGCAGCAGGCCGCCTTTGAGAAGCAACAGCGTGAAGTCGCCCATATCCATAGTTACATCGATCGTTTCAGAGCCCAGGCGACCAAGGCGCGCCAGGCCCAAAGTCGTATCAAGGCCCTGCAGCGCATGGAGATGATTGCAGCAGCTCATGTAGACTCGCCCTTTCACTTTAGTTTCCGTTCCCCCGAGAAAATACCCAATTGTCTTCTCAATCTGGAAGCACTGGATGTGGGCTACGGGGAAAGCGCTATTTTACAGCAGATCGATTTTCGCCTGATGCCGGGAGATCGCATCGGCCTGTTGGGCCCCAATGGGGCAGGCAAGTCCACCTTGATTAAATTACTGGCCGGTGAGCTTGAACCCCTCGGTGGTGAGATGGAGATGGCCAAAGATCTGCGTATCGGTTATTTTGCCCAGCATCAGTTAGAACAACTACACGGTAACGACACGGCCTTGAATCATATGCAGGCTCTGGATAAGAAGGCCACTGAGCAATCTTTAAAGAATTATCTAGGTGGTTTTGGCTTTCATGGCGATAGAGTAGATGAGCCAGTGGCGCTGTTTTCCGGCGGTGAAAAGGCACGTCTGGTGCTGGCTATGCTGGTATATCAGCGACCCAATCTGTTGCTGATGGATGAACCCACCAACCATCTGGATCTGGAAATGCGTCATGCACTAACAGTAGCCTTGCAGGAATTTGAGGGTGCCATGGTGATTGTCTCTCATGATCGAAATTTGTTGGCCACTGCAACGGATCAACTCTTCCTGGTGGTCGATGGAAATTGCACCGAGTTCCAGGGTGATATGGATGATTATGTGCGGTGGCTTTCCCAACGGCGTAGCAGTTTAAAATCGACTTCTGACACCGCAGTGACACAGGCCGGCAATAGCGCGGCCGACAGGAAAGAACTCAAACGCATACAGGCCGAGCAGCGCAAGCAACTTCAACCGCTGAAGAAGGAGTTGCAAAAAATTGAGAAACGCCTTGAAAAATGTAACCTGAAAAAAGCCGGGCTGGAAATGCAGTTAGCCGAGGGTGATATATACCAGGCATCGGAGAAAGAAAAGCTCAAGACATTATTGCTAGAGCAAAGCACCGTTCAAAATGAATTAAATGATCTTGAATCTGCCTGGCTGGAGCTAAGCGAACAACTTGAGAATACAGAAACCGAATAATTTTTTTATTAATTCTTATAACGCAACAATCACTCTTAATGCATCCATACGTATATGTGTCGCATCCAGTGCCTGTGTCACTGCTTCCAGTTGTGTCTCAAAGAATATGATCTCTTCATCGCGCACATTGGGGTTTACCGCGCGCAAGCCCTTAAGGCGGTTGATCTCTGTCATTAAGGTCTGCCGGGTTTGTTGGTGAGCCACCTGTAATATCTGTGGGGCTTGTTGCTGCGCCAATTGTTCACTACCTGCCAGCATTTCTCTTAGATTCTTTGTATAGCTGTTTACAACCTTCTTTGCTGTGTCTTTGGGTATTGCACTGCTTTGTTGGTTAATGCGTGCATGGCTTAGTGTTGAAGCATGTTCTTTCCCGTGTTGATCGATCACAACTCTAATGGTGGTCGGTGGAAGATAACGACTCGACTGGAGTTTTTCATTGGGCGCCGCTTCCAGGGTATACAGGCATTCCATCATCAGTGTGCCGGATTTTATTGTTTTGTCGCTAGCTGTACGTGCCATGGAGACGACGGCGGTGTTTCCTAACTCGTTGCTGGAAATCATGTCCATGGCACCCGTCACCAGAGGGTGCTCCCAGCTCATGAAGCGGATGTCTTCATTGGAAAGGGCGGTATCTCTATCGTAGGTGATCGTCATCCCTTCGGAGTCCATTCCGGGAAAACTATTCTCTTGCATGTGATCACTGGGGCGGATGATGTAGCTGTTTTGTGAATGCACTTCGGTATCAATACCATAACTATCAAAAACAGTCTCAAGGTAATCGGGTAAACCTGATTCAGAATCCTGTTGTAAGGCTCTGTCACGCAATGTATCGGCAATATGGGGACGACAGGCATTATACTCCAGTAAGCGATCACGCCCACGTTGCAGCGCTTCATTTAATTCATTGTAGAGTTTCTTAGTGGTGTCTATGAGTGCAGGTAGATCTTCAATACCTTCATCAATTTGATGCAGGGCTTCAATTAACACTGTTTCCACTTGTACAAATACAGTATGTCCGGCAGGGCAGGTATGTTCAAAGGCATTTAATCCCTGGTGATACCAGTTAAACATCACTTCCTGCGCACTGTTCTTTATGTACGGCACATGGATCTGAATGGTTTCTGTTTGGCCAATGCGATCCAGTCGGCCGATACGTTGTTCCAGTAGGTCAGGATTGAGTGGCAGATCAAACAAAACAAGATGGTGCGCGAATTGGAAGTTACGTCCTTCACTGCCTATTTCCGAACAGATTAATACCTGACTACCATATTCCTGGTCGGCGAAAAACGCCGCCGCTCGATCACGTTCGATAATACTCAGGCCTTCATGGAATACGGCGGCATGAATACCTGATTTACCCTGCAATGAGGCAGCAAGATCCATTGCAGTCTCTGCGCTGGCGGTAATCACCAATACTTTCTCTGATTTAAGTTGTTTCAGCTTCGATGTTAACCACTCGACCCTTGGATCAATCTGCAGCCAGCTTTTCTGAAGATGATTTTCCGTCGCTTGATACAACAGTTCAGGGCACAACAACAGTTGCGACTCCGTGATGCCGGTGGCCTGGATTATCGCCAGACATTCAGTATATGCATCCGGTATCTCCAGAGGGTAAGCAGTTAGTTTTCTTTCAGGGAAACCCTTTACGCTGCTGCGCGTATTTCTGAATAATACTCGTCCGGTTCCATGTCTATCCAGCAGGTGTTCAATCAGTTTAGTTCGTGCCGCAGTCTTTTTATCGTCAGTTGTACTTTCATCCTTGAGGCATTCAAGAAGTTCCTGATTATCACCTTCTTTTACCGTTTCAGCTAATGTCTGGTAGGTATTCTTATCCAGCGATTGCTCGGTGAGCAGGGCTTCAATGGCCAGTGCGACTGGTTCATAGGATTGTTCTTCTTTTATAAAGGCATCAAAGTCGTTGAAACGATCTGCATCGAGCAGGCGTAGACGGGCAAAGTGGCTGGCCTTGCCCAGCTGCTCAGGCGTGGCGGTGAGCAACAATACCCCTTTGGTCACGCTGGCCAGTTGTTCAATAAGTGAATATTCAACACTGGACTGTTGTGGTGACCATTGCAGGTGATGAGCTTCATCGACCACCAATAGATCCCAGTTTCCATCCAGGGCCTGCTGACAACGTTCAGGGTGTTCGCTGAGAAATCCCAGGCTGCACATCACCAGTTGCTCGGTATGGAAAGGGTTGTCCTGGTCGGTGCTTTCTTCAATGGCCTGACAGCGTTCTTCGTCGAACAGACTGAAAGACAGGTTGAAGCGGCGTAGCATTTCCACCAGCCATTGGTGGAGCAGGGTCTCTGGAACCACGATCAATATACGCCGGGCGCGTTCGGTTAATAATTGTTGATGCAGTATTAGGCCTGCCTCTATAGTTTTTCCCAGACCCACTTCATCGGCGAGCAGTACCCTGGGTGCATAACGATTGGCAACTTCGTGGGCGATATATAGCTGATGAGGTATCAGGCTGGTACGTACACCGCTGAGACCATGCAAGTCTGAGTGTCCCAGGCGATTGGCATGCTGTAGCGTTTGATAGCGCAGTTCAAATAACTTAACCGGGTCGATTTGTCCGCTGAGCAATCTTTCAATCGGCTGATTGAGCTGGATCAGGTTGTCCAGCTGACCTTCTTCCAAACGGGCTTGACTGCCATCATCCCGGATCCCGCTATAAGTCAACAGGCCTTCGGCCTCATCAACGGATGTTACTTGTAGGGACCATCCATCATGGGCATGTATCTGGTCGCCAATGGCAAACTCCACGCGACTCAGAGGTGCCGTTTGCTTGGCATATACACGGGTTTCATCATTAGCAAGGAACAGTATGGTTACCGTGCGATGGTCCGTTGATACTACAGTGCCGAGCCCCATCTGCAGTTCGGCCTGACTAATCCAACGTTGTCCGGGAGTAAAGGTATACACAGTGAAATCTCATGTAAAGTCGGGGGCATATGGTAAAACAATAAGTAATGGAAATCTCATGGGACTTGTATTTATTTATTAAATATTTACTGATGATGTTATCGTAATATCAGAATGCTCACTTATGGCTGTGAGCCAGGGAAGATATTAAAGGGCCTAGAGCAACTCAGGAGTAGTGATAGCGAACCCTTGTGCATAATCGACGCCCAGCTCACGAAGCTTGAGCAGGATTTCTTCTGATTCTACAAATTCAGCAATAGTTTGCATGCCAAGCACATGACCAATATGATTTATGGATTCGACCATAGCGAGGTTCATATCGTTCGTGATCATGTCATGCACGAAACTGCCATCTATCTTTAAAAAATCCACTGGTAGATCCTTTAAGTAGCCAAATGAAGAAAGACCGCTACCGAAGTCATCCAGTGAAAATCGACAGCCAAGTTTTCGCAACTCTTTAATGAAGTGAGATGCAATATCGAGGTTTGAAATAGCAGCTGTTTCGGTTATTTCGAAGCAGATAGCCGCATGGGGGATATCATATTCTTCGATTTCATTCTTGATGAAATCCAGTAAACTTTCATCGCCGAGTGAAGTTCCCGATAAGTTGATGGAGAGTAAGCATGTGTGATCGCTATTTGCATCATGATAAGAAATTTTATCGTGTTCTGTGCGTATATACTCTCCCTTGCTCATGAAAAGGTTATGAATTACCCATCGATCAATTGCCGGCATCAGATTGTAACGCTCAGCCACAGATATGAATTTACTACCAGTAAGAAGTTCTCCATCCTTGTCCAGCATACGTAACAATACTTCGTGATGAGCAATGAGACCGGGGTTGTCGGCGATAGGTTTGATAGGCTGGAAAATAAGTTTGAAGGTGCTGTTTTTTAATGCTTCATTAATTTGTGATGAAAGTTTAACTTCATTACGAATTCGGGCCAGTTCAAGATTGTCGTGCTGGAAAATATGAATACGATTTCGTCCCTGCTCTTTGGCTGAATAGCAGGCCATGTCTGCGGCTGACATAACGTCGGCAATATGAGTACTGGTATGACTGATTTCTGTTAGCCCAATACTTACACCGATATCAAAGGAATGTTCTTGCCAGATAAAGTGGAAATCGGAAATTGTTTGCTTTATTTTAGTTGCGATATCTGATGCATTTTTCAGCGGGCAGTTCTCTAATAATAAACCAAATTCATCTCCGCCAATGCGTGCCAGCGTGTCGAAATTTCGCATTTGTTTCCTTAGTAGCTCAGACAGGTGTCTGAGCAATTCATCACCTGCACTATGCCCGCAGGTATCATTGACTACTTTAAACTTATCGAGATCAAGATAGAGCAGCGCATGAAGGCTATGGTCTTTTTTTGATTTTTCTATGCATTCGCCCAATCGCAATTCAAATTCGTGCCTGTTTGTTAGGCGGGTAAGTGAGTCGTGAGTCGCCTGCCATGACAGCTCCTCTGCCAATTGTCGTTCTTTGCTAACATCATGAAATACGATGACGACACCGGTGACATTGTTATTCTTGTCATGAATTAATGATGTTGTATCTACAACAGGTATTTCAAATCCTTGTTTGTCGATTAAAATAAGGTGGCCATGAAGGTCTGAGTAACGGTCCCTGTGCATGCGCGTTTGATATGGGTCTGTGGATCTTTGGCGAGCAAGAGAGTTGAATGTTTGATAGACTTCGAGTAGTGGCCTTCCATGTGCGTCATCAGCATCCCAGCCTGTCAAAGCTTTTGCGGCAGGGTTCATGTATTCAATTTTATTAGTGTTGTCAGTGGTAATGACCGCATCACCAATAGAGTCCAGAGTTACTTGCGCACGCTCTTTCTCCTTGAATAGTTTTTCTTCGGATGATTTAAGAGCAGTGATATCACTTATTGTGCCAACAATCGACGCCGGTTGGTTTTCGGAGTCAGTTTCCAATGCATAGCGATCACTAAACCATTTCAGTATTTTTCCATCTTTGTGCCATATTCGATACTCTACCGTGTAAGTATTTTTGTCATTAATGTTATTGCCAAACACTTGATTTACAATGTGACGGTCGTCGTGATGTATTTGCTGGAACCAAAGCGCCGGGTTGTTTACCCATTCTTCAGGTGTGAATCCCAGCGATTCCTCAATTGCCGGACTTACAAAAGTAGGGTAACCGGTAGTGATATCGGCCCTGTATAAAATATTGGGTACGGTTTCCACCATTGTGCGAAAGCGAGTTTCGCTTTGATTCAGTCTTTCCATTGCCAGGTCACGCCCACTGATTAATTCATTGGTATTAGCCTCATGGAGTCGGCAGAGATGAATTGCCCTGCCTAGATTAGAAAGCACCGGCTTAAATATTTGAGTAAAGGGGGTGTCTGAATTTGGTTCTTCTGGTGAGAGTAGCAGGATAATGCCATGGCCGGGTATGGGCAGGCACAGGATGGTTCGATAAAAATCCTGTTTCACAGGAAGTTGTGCGATTAGTTCTGGATTGTTGATTAATTTTGGTTCTGTTTCCAGTAGCTCAGGTGGGAACTGTAATACTGATCCAGTGTATTTGATTAGTTCACGATCACCAATGGCCAGTTGCAATAGTCGTGTATATTCCTCAGCGGGTTCGACGCTAGTGCCTTCCTGTTGCGGTTGATTAAAGAGGACCATGCCACAGGGGTAGGTGGTGTGATGCAGGAAGCGTTGCAGGGTCTCTAGCAGGAGTGACTCAGTGCGGTCATGGCTGCCGATGATTAGCGCCATTTCGTACAAAATGGCGAGGATGCGCTCGTGGTTCATTTATAAGCAGTAACAGACAATGGCTGCATTATGGAATAGGGGGTAGCCACCTTTACCTGAACTGCCGATTTCCCCCAGGGATAGTGCCCCCACAACATTGTTTGGATTAGTTAATGATTTGATGACAGTGAGTTCGTTTATTGCCTCCTTATCACCGAAATGCATTCGTCGTCCGGCACAATAAAAAGTAAGAATATCTTCATCCTTTTCACAAGCCAAATCACCTGCAATCGCTTCAGCGGTATGAGAACTCTCAGGGGAAGGCGCTTCTAACAGGGTCAGGACTGAGTTGGCAGGTACTTCGCCAACACATAAAAGTGAGCCATCGTCTTGCAGGGCAACAGGGATGCGTACCAGTACCTTCTCATCAGCACGGATGATTCCAAAGGGGAAATGTACTGCATATTGGTAGAAGTTATCTTTATTAATATCGAGCTTATACAATTTTTTGACATGCTGCTGGTAGATCTCGAAGGCGGGGCGCCACTCGATAGTGTCTATCCGGTTACCTTCTGTACTGGTTGCGACCAGCATTTTTTCTGGCGCCCGGTAACCATGTCGCAATGTTTGTTTGGTTTGTTTATCCAGAATAATGGCCAGCACGGCATCTTCCAGGATTTTCTCATTGTCAAACAGACAAGGCATGGGGGTGAAAGATTCACTGCCGGCATTGACGCCCGTGTAGTACACACGATCGGCCAGACGTAGGTACATATGTGCAAGGATGCTGGCGATATTCGGCACCATCGCATCAAAACAGAGGAATAAGGTGGCATTCTCACGTCCAGTCAGTTGCTTCTGGATAGCACTTGTGAATTTATCCATCTGTGTTGTTGATTTGCCACCGGTATTCGACAAGTTACCAAACAGGGTATACGGCGGCATTTGGATGAAACGGGTGAGAAGCAAGCCATTCTGGTGGAAACCCTCACTGCTTAGCAGGCAGGGGAAAACAGCTCCCACCAGGCTTATCGATTTATCTATACAGAGTTTTTGTAGGGCAGGGATGTGCTCCTTCTCATTTTCAGGGAAGAAGGCGAGTATCCCCACATCCGGGTACTGTTGCTGCCATGCTTCAAGCTGTGTGGATATCGCTTGTTCATCAAATGTCGCAAACAGCTGTGTACTTGCTTTCATTCACTCCCCCTAGGGTAGGTAAATCTCTTCTCGTCCTGGAGGTGGACCTACTGTGTTATTCACTTGTTTTTTATGGAGAATAACTTATTTCAATGATGTTTCCAACAACAGTAGGGACCGAACGTAGCCTGTGATTAATAAGCCGGAGCTCAATTACCCCTGTAATTAGAAAGGTTATTGCTCAATGTATGGGTAATGATATTTCGGCTTTTGTCTCGAAAGCCAGTATGATTTTCGAGACTGTAATAATTGCGGATAGTAGCGAGCGACAGGTTTATATGGCGATTTTGTGGAAAAAAGAGCAGGCTGGAGCGCTGTACGAGGTACGGACGGCGGGTAATAGCAGGCGTTTGTATACGGATGGTGTATTTCATAGCCAATATAACCCCAAAACACCTCTGACTCGCAGTGTCTGGGATTTATTGATGCTCCCTGCATTTTTCTATTCCCCAGGCACGGTAAAACGTGTTCTGGTGCTTGGGGTGGGTGGCGGTGCGGTGATCCGGCTATTGCAGCAGTTTGTCGCACCACAGGCGATCACCGGAGTGGAACTGAACCCGGTGCATTTATATGTCGCCAAACGTTTCTTTAAACTGGGACGAGACGTATCTTTACATCAAGCTGATGCCATTGAATGGATGCAGAAATATAAGGGCCCTGGCTTTGATATGATCATTGATGACCTATATGGCGAACAGGATGGGGAGCCTGTCCGTGCAGTGGACTTTAGCCACAAATGGATGGCGTTACTATTAAAACACCTGAATACCAATGGCGTACTGGTAGCCAACTTTGTGTCAAACAAAGAGTTTAAACAGTGCGCTTACTTTAGCTACACCACTATACAAAAAAGGATATTATCGGCCTTTCGTTTGTCCCAGCCCACTCAGGAGAATATCGTGGCGGCTTTTCTTAAGAAAAATGTCGAGGCTAAAATACTACGCCATAATCTTGCTGCTATACCGGGTCTAAACCCTAATTTGAAATCCTCCCGGCTTCGTTATCATCTCCGTACGATTAAACCGGGCTAACTGCGCGCTTAAAAAAATTATGGAAATTGTCGACACCCATTGCCATCTGGATTTCCCCGATTTTGATCTTGACCGGCTTGAGATTATTGCGCGCTGCCATCAGCAGGGGATAAATCGTATCGTGGTGCCTGCGGTGAACCGCGACAACTGGCAGCGAGTTACTGATCTCGGCAAGGCAGAAGCCGGTTGTTTTCCTGCTCTCGGTATACACCCAATGTTTTTGGAACATTATCAGGATGGAGATCTGCAAGCACTGGAACAGTTGCTGGATGAGACACCAGTGGTAGCAATAGGAGAGATCGGGCTGGACTTTTATGTCTCGGGGTTTGATCAACAACGTCAGCAAGAATTGTTTGAAGCGCAGTTAAGCATTGCTGCCCGTAGGCAACTGCCGGTGTTATTGCATGTGCGCAAGGCCCACGATCAAGTGCTCAATACTTTGAAGCGTATTCCTGTCCCCGGCGGTATCGCTCATGCCTTTAACGGTAGTCTGGAGCAGGCTCAGAAATATCTGGAACTGGGATTCAAGCTGGGCTTTGGCGGCACACTCACATACCCCAATGCCCGACGCATCCACACCCTGGCCAGAGAGCTACCGTTGAGTGCCATCGTGTTAGAAACCGATGCCCCTGATATGGTGGTAGCGGCCCATAAAGGGGGGCGTAACAGCCCGGAATACCTCACCGATAGTCTGGCGGCACTGGCCAGCATCAGAGGGGAAGACGAAGCCATTGTGGCTGCTCAGACCACCCGCAATGCAGTTGAAGTTCTAGGTCTGGTGTAATGTTATTATTGCCTTATCTATTTTTAGTGGTATCCGGCTTTTATGACAACAAGTGATTACGCAGAACGCTTTGGCGGTCTTCAGCGGCTTTATGGTGACCAGGGCTTTGAACTGCTCAAACAGCTCAATATCGCCGTGGTGGGCATCGGTGGCGTGGGTTCCTGGGCTGCCGAGGCCCTGGCCCGTTCGGGGGTGGGCAATATTGCACTCATCGATTTCGATGAGATTTGCCTGACCAATACTAATCGCCAGGTTCATGCCCTGACCGAAACAGTGGGGCAGAAAAAGGTGGAGGTGATGGCCGAACGCATCGGACAGATTGCCCCCGAGTGCCGGTGCACGCCCATTGTGGACTTCATCACCATGGAAAATCATGAGTCGCTTCTGCTCAAGGGGTATGACTATGTGATCGATGCCATCGATAGTATTAAGTTCAAGTCGGTGATGATCTACTACTGCAAGCGCAATAAAATTCCTATTATTACTACCGGTGGTGCTGGTGGCCGAAATGATCCGGGCATGATTCAGGTGGCGGATCTCAGCCGCACCTATAATGATGCTCTGGCGGCCAAGGTGCGCTCCCAGCTTCGTAGCCAGTACAATTTTACACGTAATACTAAGCGCAGCTTTGGCGTAGAGTGTGTGTTCTCCAGCCAGCAACCGGTTTACCCCAAGGACGATGGTAGCGTGAGCCATGCCAAACCGGGTATTCATGGTATTTCTCTGGATTGCCGTTTTGGTTATGGTGCCTTTACCCCGGTGACTGCCAGCTTTGGAATGATCGCTGCGGCCCGTGCTATTAATAAGTCATTAGCGAAAAAACTCAGAACTCTAGAATAAATATTTTCAGGAAACCTCCAATGAATTCAGCCGACCCTATACGTATTTCCTATTTCTCTGATGTGTTATGTGTTTGGGCCTATGCGGCGCAAATCCGTCTTGATGAGTTAAAAAAAGAGTTCGGTGATAAAGTGGAGTTGCATTATCACTTTATTCCGGTGTTCGGCAGTGCCGAGCATAAACTGGAACAGCTGTGGGAGAAAAAAGGAGGCATGGTGGCTTTTAATACTCATGTGCGAAGTGTCTGTGAAAGTTTTCCTCATTTAGAGATTAATCCTGAAGTATGGTTGTCTCATATGCCGAAAACTTCGGCGACCAGTCATCTCTTTCTGAAGGCGGTTCAATTGCTGGAGAAACAGGGTGAAATTTCCAGTCAATCTCAGGATGCTTTCGACGGCCGAAGCCTGTTTGAGGAAACAATGTGGCAGACCCGGCTGGCCTTCTTCCGCGATAACCGCCAGATCGATGAGCGGGAAGTTTTGATGGATATTGCAGAGTCTCTGGGCCTGCAACTGGATAATATTCAGGCTCTGATGGATAACGGTGCCGCAATGGCAGAGATGTGTCTGGATGCTGAGCGATGTAAACAGCATGCGGTGGAGGGCAGTCCCTTTTATATCCTCAATGAGGGTCGGCAGAAGCTTTACGGCAATGTGGGTTACAAGATTATTGCCGCCAATGTGCAGGAGATTCTCAGCCGACCCGAAGACCAGGCCAGCTGGTGTTAAAGTTCCATGTCCTCTTAAGTGCCACTGTCCATGACGGATCGGGTATAATTCTTCCTTTGTATTAGACCGGTTGTAACACATGTCTGCGATTAAAGAGGAAGCGGCCCGCCGCCGCACCTTTGCCATTATTTCTCACCCCGATGCGGGTAAAACCACGCTTACCGAAAAACTGCTGTTATTCGGTGGTGCGATTCAGCTCGCCGGTACGGTGAAGGGCCGTAAGGCCAGCCGTCACGCCACATCCGACTGGATGACCATGGAAAAGGAGCGCGGTATCTCGGTGACCTCATCGGTGATGCAGTTCCCCTATCGGGATAACGTGATTAACCTGCTGGATACTCCGGGTCATGAGGACTTCTCTGAAGATACCTACCGTACTCTGACCGCTGTCGATTCCGCGCTGATGGTCATTGACTGTGCCAAGGGTGTGGAGGCACGCACCATCAAATTGATGGAAGTGTGCCGGCTGCGTGATACCCCGATTATCACCTTCATCAACAAGCTGGATCGGGAGGGATTGGAACCCCTCGAGATTCTCAACGAGATCGAGGAAACCCTCCAGGTGGAGTGCGCCCCCCTGACGTGGCCCATCGGCATGGGCAAGCGGTTCAAGGGGACATACAACAGGTACCGCGGGGAACTGACCCTGTTCGAACCGGGCCGGGATACGGTTCAGGGCGACGTCGTCACCATCACCGACCTTTCCGACCCGCGCCTCGACGAGCTGCTGGGGAGTCAGGCTGACGAACTGCGGGACGACCTGGAGCTTTTGGACGGCGCTGCAAACCCCTTCGAGCTTGACGAGTACCTCAAGGGCAACCAGACTCCCGTGTTTTTCGGCAGCGCCATCAACAACTTCGGCGTGCGGGAGATGCTCGACGCCTTTGTGGAGATCGCCCCGGCTCCGGGATCTCGCCCCACCACCACAAGGGACGTTTATCCCGACGAGGAGGCCTTTTCCGGGTTCGTGTTCAAGATCCAGGCGAACATGGACAAGGCCCACCGGGACCGTATGGCTTTTTTGAGGATCTGTTCCGGGAAGTTCACTCGCGGCATGAAGGTGATGCACCACCGCCTCGGCAAGGAGATCAGCCTG
>DAOWII010000030.1 GCA_030640985.1 Chromatiales bacterium | reverse complement strand
GCCTATGGCCAGCCAGGTGCAATAGAGGATCTTCGCCGAGAAGTATTACGGGAACAGTTCGAAACCAACCTGTTTGGTACCCACGAACTTACCTGCCAGATATTGCCGATAATGCGTAAACAAGGACATGGCCGCATCATCCAGAACAGCTCCTTGCTTGGTTTTGTTAACCTGCCCTTCCGCGGTGCCTACAATGCCAGCAAGCATGCCCTGGAAGGACTTACCGATACCTTGAGGCTTGAGCTGGCAGATACCAATATTCATATTATGCTCATTGAACCCGGACCTATTAAAAGTCAGTTTCGTGCCAATGCCTTTGCCATGTTCAAAAAAAACATACTGTTTGAAACCAGCGCCTTCAATACTACCTATGAAGGCATGATTAAGAGACTTAACAAAAAAGGCCCTGCTGCCCCCTTCACGCTACCTGCTGATGCCGTGGTGAAGAAACTAATCCATGCACTGGAATCACCGCGCCCGAAAATACGTTATGCCGTCACCTTTCCCACTTACCTGTTCGCCACGTTAAAAAGACTACTCCCTTCCCGTTACCTCGATTGGGTTTTGTTGCGAATATCCAAAGGTGAAAATAAGTGATCCCAAAAAAGATACGCGTAACATTACTGCTACTCGTGCTAGCGTTTGTTGCAACCAATAGCTGGTTGACCAAACTCAGAGCCACCGACTGGCAGAGTACGCTCTGGTTAGTAATTTACCCTATCAATGGCGATAACAGTGAAAGAACTGCAGCCTATATCAACGGTTTGCAAGAAGACAACTTCATCGATATCGAAAGTTTCATGAACGAAGAGATTGAGCGTTACGGGCTAATACTTGAACAACCCATTGAGGTAAAGCTGGCAGCCGAAGTCACTCAGTTACCACCATCCCCCCCTCGAAATGGCAGCACCCTCGATATCATCCTCTGGAGTCTAAAGATGCGGTACTGGGCCTATAAGGTGGATAATTTTGAAGGCCCCGGTGATATGCAAATGTTTGTAATCTATCACGACCCGGACACCCATGAACGACTGGATCATTCATTTGGTCTGGAAAAGGGACTGCTGGGTGTTGCCAATGCCTTTGCAGAAAAACAAATGGCAAGGAAGAATCATGTAGTGATCGCCCATGAAATGCTGCACCTGGTTGGCGCCACTGACAAATATGATTTAGCCACAAACCAGCCACTTTACCCAAATGGTTTTGCCGAGCCGGAACAACAACCACTCTACCCACAACAATTTGCTGAAATCATGGGCGGACGAATACCCCTGACCGAACACAATGCAGAGATACCGAGAAGCCTTGCGTATGTACTCATCGGGGATCAAACAGCGAAAGAGATTAACTGGATAGAATAACCGTGCGATCCGGAAATTTTAGTGGAGAGTGGAGTGGGCTATAAAAATAATCACGACCCCTGCCGCAATTAATATCAGCTGTTTTACTGTTTCACTGAGTTGTGTACGCTTGTGTAAACCGGGCAACAAATCGGCCATGGCCACATAAATAAAACTGGAAGCCGCAATTGCCAAAATATAGGGCACAATCTGTGTAACACTAGACAACGTAAAGTAAGCTAACACACCACCCACTACCGTAGTCAGACTGGCAAGCACATTAAAGAAAAACGCTCGGCCACGGCTAAACCCGCTTTGTAACAGAATAGCAAAATCACCCACTTCTTGAGGGATCTCATGGGCGGCAACAGCCAGTGCTGTCACAATCCCCAGCTCGACATCTACCATAAAGGCAGCGGCAATGAGTATGCCGTCAACAAAATTATGCAAACCATCACCGATCAACACCAGGGTTCCCGATGCCTGGTGATTATGCTCAGCAGGCACGTGGGCCTCACAAACCTCAGAATGACAATGACGCCAGAGCACCATTTTTTCCAGCATGAAAAATCCCATAATACCCAGTAAAATAACCATCGTAATGTCATGGGGGTCATCAATACCCGGTGCACTCAAGGCATGAGGTAACAAGGCAAGAAAGGCTGCGCCCAATAAAGCGCCTATGGCAAAACTGACAAAGTGAGGCAAGACCCGGCTACGAACCACACCCGGCAGCAGAAGAAAACTTGCAGCAGCAATAACACTAAGTATTCCGCCCAGCAGGCAAAAAAGAATAATCCAGGTCAGTAAACTCATTTCCGGTTCCACATTAGTGAGCGAATAAACAGTAAACAAAAATAGTCATTAAAAGGCAGTGCATCATACACCATAGCGATGCCTTGATAGTGCATCATTCCACATCCAGCCAGATCAGGCTGGCCATGCGACCCGTCTGCCCATCCCGGCGGTAAGAATAAAATCGTTCGGCATCATGGAAGGTACAAAAGTCTCCTCCATATACTTTAGTTAACTGACACTGCATCAGACGTTGCCGGGCCAGTTGATAAATATTGGCCATCCAACGATCTTTATTGCCTGATGGGCGAAATGCCTGTGTCGCATCGGTATCTATTTCACAAAATGCCTGGCGTACCTCATCACCAACCTCAAAGGCATCGGCACCAATGGCGGGCCCCAGCCAGGCCATTAATCTTTCTCCCGGCATCGCCATCGCTTTAATAGTCGCTTCAATGACACCATCACATAACCCCCGCCAACCCGCATGAATGGCAGCCACCTGTGTACCACGCTCATCACAGAGTAATAGTGGCAAACAATCGGCAGTGAGTACGGCACAGACTTGTCCCGGGGTTCTGCTAACACTGGCATCGGCCTCCATGGGAAACGAATCACTATCAGCCATTACCACCTCACAACCATGCACCTGACTGAGCCAGGAAGGTTCCGAGGGCAAAGCGAGAGACTGTTTTAACAGTGCCCTGTTCCGAGCCACGACTTCAGGGTCATCTCCCACATGGTCACCCAGATTGAGGCTGGCATAGGGCGGCTGACTCACGCCACCACTGCGAGTAGTAGTGACCGCATGTACATGCGCCGGTGCTGGCCAGTCAGGAATAACCCAGTCGTTGTTCATCTATAGATTCCTGTGTGTACAGTCAAAAAACTATTTTTTAACGCAAAGGTGTTCTTGTTACTTGCCGCTTTCAACTTGTATCAGCTCTTCTCGCAAAGCTGCAATCAGTGCCTGCATATCCTGCGGGAGTTCGGCCTGCCATTCCATATATTCACCCGTTTCAGGGTGTTCCAGGCCCAGTCGTGAGGCATGCAGTGCCTGACGGGGAAAGGTTCTTAGTGTTTCTTTCATTGCCTCACTACAGCCCGCCGGTACGCGTAGACGCCCTCCGTAGACAGAATCTCCCACCAGAGGATAATGCTGGTAGGCCATATGTACCCGAATCTGGTGGGTACGGCCGGTCTCCAGCTTCACCTTGATATGGGTGTGAGCACGAAAACGCTCATTGACCCGGTAGTGAGTAATGGCAGGTTTTCCCGTGGGCGTCACCGCCATCCGTTTGCGATCCACCCCATGACGGCCAATGGGCGCATCCACGCACCCTCCCCCGGTCATCACTCCGCTAACAATAGCGTCGTATTCACGAGTCAGACTTCTTTCCTGCAATTGTGTCACCAGTGAGGTCTGGGCCTCCAGGGTGCGGGCCACCACCAGCAGACCGGTAGTATCCTTGTCCAGACGGTGCACAATACCGGCTCTCGGTACCCTGTCCAGTTCCGGGGCGTGGTACAACAATGCATTCAGCAAAGT
Source organism: Chromatiales bacterium (assembly GCA_030640985.1). Classification (GTDB taxonomy): domain Bacteria; phylum Pseudomonadota; class Gammaproteobacteria; order Thiohalomonadales; family Thiohalomonadaceae; genus DAOWII01. The sequence continues at coordinate 11,901 of DAOWII010000030.1, read as the reverse complement.
GCCATCACGATTACCCGCAGCGGGATGTACCACGAGTCCGGCAGGCTTATTGATGATTAAAATGGCGCTGTCTTCATAGACAATATCCAGGGGAATGTCCTGGGCCTCCCATCGCTCAGCAGGCTCCGTCACCGCAGTGAGCTCCACTGTCTCACCACCGACCACTTTATCTCTGGGCCTTAATAGTTTGCCGTCCACAAGTACGTGCTGTTCCTGCAACCATTGTTTTAGCCGAGTGCGGGAATACTGGGGAAATAGCTTGGCCAGGACCTGATCCAGACGGCGCCCCGCCATAATTTCCGGGATAAGGGCATTGAAATGTTTAGTGTTATTCATTGTTATAGTGTTTTATTCCCGTCGGTGGCACGGGTATACTTACCGCTATATTGCCCAAGGGCCAGATATTTTTTAAAGAGTTCATTTAAACACATGCGTTTATATAGTTTATTACTAACGACCATCATCCTGCTCACGGCCAGCGGCTGTTCGGGCCTCACCAAACATAAAGATGAAACAGCAGGCTGGAGCGCCTCCGAGTTTTATAACACGGGTAAGGCCGCACTTGAACGAGCTGACTATATGACGGCACTGGAACTCTATAAAAAAATGGAAACCCGCCATCCTTATGGTCGTTACACCCAGCAAGCTCAACTGGAAACGGCTTTTGCCCATTATAAATTGAGTGAGCCCGAGCCCGCCATTGCGGCCGCCGACCGTTTTATCAAACTGTACCCCCGTCATCCGCAAGTGGATTATGCCTATTATATCCGGGCTCTGGCCAGCTTTGATATTGGCGATAGCTTTATGGAGCGCCTCTTCGCTATAGATGATGCCGAGAAAAATCCGGATCAAACAAGAGAGTCATTCCGTAATTTCAAGGAACTGGTCAATCGTTTCCCAAAAAGCAAATATGTAGAAGACTCCATCAAGCATATGACCCATTTGCGTAATCAGCTTGCCCGCTACGAAATCCATGTGGCGGATTATTACCTACGCCGCAAAGCCTATTTATCAGCCGCCAACCGGGCCAAATATGTGGTTGAAAACTACAGCAAAACCCCATCGATCCCCCAGGCACTGGCTATTATGGCACGAACCTATGCTGCGATGGACATGCCGAAACTGGCCAATGATGCGCTGAAATTACTAAAACTTAATTACCCGGGCCACACAGCACTAAACAAAGCTATGGAAGCCCTTCCCAAAGATTAACCGTCAGATACAACGGGAGTGAGTCATGTGGGATTTTTTTGAAACTGTTCGACACCGCCACTCGGTTCGAAAATACCGCAGCGACAGTCCCGTCGAAAAGGAAAAACTCCATGCCATTCTTGAAATGGCCTGTGCAGCGCCTTCAGCCGGAGATCTGCAGTCTTATCATATTGTCGTGGTAGAAACACAAACACAACGAGATAGTTTGAGTCAGGCCGCAGAGGGGCAGGCCTTTATTTCCGAAGCACCTGTATGCCTGGTATTTTGCAGCGATCCCCATCGGGCCGAGAGTGAATATGGTCAGCGCGGCCGTGAACTATTTGCCTTGCAGGACACCACCATCGCCGCCGCTTATGCCCAACTGGCCATCGTGGCCGCTGGCATGGCCTCTACCTGGGTAGGCTCCTTCGATGCGCCCCAGGTCAGGGAACTGTTGGAACTGGATACTCTGAACCCCGATAGCCCACTACAGCCTGTTGCCCTGCTTAGCATTGGTTACCCGGCCGAACTACCTGAACCAACCCCACGCCGACCACTGGAGAAAATGATCAGCTATCGCTAAAGGCTAACCTTCCTCCAGGAAGCTCTTATTAAGTCGATCAAACGGATAGTGACAAGGCACAAAGAAGTGAAAAGGCGGAGTTTACACACCGTAAATGAGTGCCACGGGCATTTCCTGCGGTCACACATGAACTTCTTTGTAACGCCGCCAATACCGTTTCAGCGGCTTAATAAGAGCTTCCTTAGATTGCGCTCTGACCTTCCTCACCAGTACGAATACGAACCACTCGCTCAACATCACTTACGAATATCTTACCGTCACCGATTTTGCCTGTACGCGCGGCATTGGTAATAGCTTCAATACACGTGTCTACCTGATCAGCAGAGACAACCATATCGACCCTCGCCTTGGGCAGGAAATCCACCACATATTCTGCACCACGATACAGCTCGGTATGTCCCTTCTGCCGACCAAAACCCTTGACCTCGGTGGTGGTCATGCCGGTCACACCTACTTCAGACAAGGCCTCACGGACATCGTCCAGTTTAAACGGCTTTATAATTGCCTCGATTTTTTTCATGGATTAATCCTGAATTAATGCTGAAAGATACAAAGATGAAAAAGAGAAGATAAAAGATAGAAGAAGAAAAGTACAGAAAAGCCTTAATCTACAAGTTGGCCAAAGCCCGATGTAATGGGGTAGCGGCGATCACGGCCGAAGGCGCGACGGGTGATACGTACTCCCGGTGCAGCCTGACGCCGCTTGTATTCATTTCTGTCCACCATACGAATCACTTTACTCACCGTTGCCTCATCGTAACCGGCGGCCACGATATCCTCACGACACTGATCCTGCTCCACATAACGCTCCAGAATTGCATCCAGCTCGGGATAATCCGGTAATGAATCGGTGTCCCTCTGATCAGGTGCCAGCTCTGCAGATGGAGGACGGTCGATAACCCGTTGCGGGATCACCGGAGAAATTGAATTACGATATTTAGACAGGCGATAGACCAGAGTCTTGGACACGTCCTTGAGCACGGCAAAGCCACCGGCCATATCACCATAGAGGGTGGCATAACCCACAGCCATCTCACTCTTGTTGCCCGTGGTCAGCAGAATTTTTCGTTTCTTGTTGGATATGGCCATCAGAATCACACCCCGACAACGGGCCTGCATATTCTCTTCGGTCACATCGGGCTCGGTGCCGGCAAACTCCTCGGCCAGACCATCAAGAAAGGCCTTGAACATAGGTTCAATGGAGATCACTCGATGCTCGACCCCCAGGGCCTCGGCCTCGGCCTCGGCATCTTCGTTGCTCATATCGGCGGTGTAACGTGAAGGCAGCATCACCACTTCCACCCGTGCTGCACCGATGGCATCCACGGCGATGGCCAGGGTCAGGGCGGAATCGATACCGCCGGACAGACCCAGCACCACACCCGCAAAACCGTTTTTCTCGATATAGTCCCGGGTCCCCAAAACCAGCGCCTGGTATATACCGGCCTCTTCTTCCAACAGGAGAGCACTCGGACCAGCAATGGGCGTCACTTGCTCAGTGACTACCTCAGGCACCTCAAAATCAACCGGATACAAGCCCTCAACAAAGGCCGGTGCGCGCAGGTTTGTGTTGCCACTGACATCCATGACAAAGGAGCCGCCATCAAAAACCAGTTCGTCCTGACCACCAACCAGATTAACGTATACGATGGGCACACCGACTTCGCTTACCCGTTCAGCGACGACCTCTTCCCGTTCTTTTCTTTTATTTATGTGAAAGGGTGAAGCATTAAGGTTGAGGATCAAGCGGGCGCCTTTTTCCACCGCCGCCGCCACGGGCTCGACCTGCCAGATGTCTTCACAAATGGTTAAACCTACAGGGATGCCTTTAATCAGCACCACACACGCTTCCGACCCTGGACTGAAATATCGTTTTTCGTCGAACACACTATAATTGGGCAGGTGCTGCTTGTGATAATGACCAATGATTTGACCATCCTGAATCACGGCTGCGGCATTGTAGAGTCCACCGGTCGCGGGTCGCGGGAAACCCAACACCACGGCAATACCCTGCACATCCCGCTTGATCTGTTCCAGTGCCTGTAGCACCCGTTGCTGCAGACCAGGTCGCAGCAACAAGTCTTCAGGGGGATAACCGGTCAGACTAAGCTCGGGGAAAACAATGGCATCGGCGGCCATCTCATCTCTGGCCTGTATGGCGGCATCGATGATGCAATCCCGATTACCTTCAATATCACCTACCAATAGATCCAGCTGGGCCATGACGATACGAAGTTTGCTCACCCTTTCAAAGCTCCGGCAATACGATTGCCCATTTCAGCAGGTGAACGGGCAATGCCAACCCCGGCCGCCTCAAGGGCCACAAATTTTTCTTCCGCCGTACCTTTACCTCCGGCGATAATGGCACCGGCATGCCCCATCCGTTTGCCACTGGGCGCGGTCACTCCGGCGATATAAGCCACCACGGGCTTACTCACATTCTGTTGAATATAAGCGGCGGCATCCTCTTCAGCGTTACCGCCTATCTCACCCACCATGATAATGCCTTCGGTCTGTTCATCCTGTTCAAACAGTTCCAGGCAATCAATGAAACTCATCCCATGGATGGGATCGCCACCGATACCAACGCAGGTGCTCTGGCCCAGGCCATTACCGGTGGTCTGGTGTACCGCTTCATAGGTAAGCGTACCGGAGCGAGAAACAATGCCAATCTTACCCGGTAGATGAATAGCACCGGGCATAATGCCAATCTTGCACTCCCCCGGGGTAATCACACCCGGACAATTAGGGCCGATAAGAGATACACCGGAACCCGCCAGAGCGGCTTTAACCTTAAGCATATCCAGCACCGGGATCCCTTCGGTGATACAGGCCACTACCTTGATACCCGCATCGGCGGCCTCCAGAATAGCATCGGCAGCAAAGGGTGCTGGCACATAAATCATGGTCGCCTCGGCGCCGGTCTCCGCCACCGCATCGTGCACGGTATTGAACACCGGTCGTTCCAAATGTTGCTGCCCGCCCTTGCCGGGGGTGACCCCTCCCACAAAATTTGTACCGTAGGCAATGGCCTGCTCCGAATGGAAACTACCCTGCTTGCCGGTAAACCCCTGACAGATCACTTTAGTCTGTTTGTTGATTAGAATGGCCATCAGGCACCTCCCGCAGCGGCCACGGCCTTTTGCGCGGCATCGGTCAAATCATCGGCAGTGGTAATCGCCAGACCACTATCGGCCAGCAGTGCGCGCCCTTCATCCACCCGGGTTCCTTCCAGTCGCACCACGATGGGCACCGGGGTCTTAACCTCCTTTAGCGCCTGAATAATGCCCTGAGCAATCAGGTCACAGCGGACGATCCCGCCAAAAATATTCACCAGAATGGCATCGACTTTCTCATCTGAGAGAATCAGTTTAAAAGCCTCGGCCACTCGCTCGGCAGTGGTGCCGCCTCCCACATCAAGGAAATTGGCCGGTTCTCCACCGTGCAGCTTGATCAAATCCATGGTGGCCATGGCCAGTCCGGCACCATTAACCATACATCCGATATTCCCGTTCAAAGAGACATAATTGAGACCGTGCTGCTGGGCACGATACTCACGCTCATCTTCCTGACTAGGGTCACGCAACTCCGCCAGGACGCTTTGGCGGTACAGGGCATTGGAATCCAGATTGACCTTGGCATCCAGCGCCAGCAGAGAACCCTCCGCAGTGATCACCAAAGGATTCACTTCCACCAGGCTGGCATCTTTTTCCATAAACAGGCGATACAGGCCGGCCATGATGCGGGTCAGCTCTTTGATCTGGGTACCCTCCAGCCCCAGACCAAAGGCCACACGCCGACACTGGTAGGGTTGCAGCCCCATCACCGGGTCAATATCCACGGTAAGAATTTTCTCAGGTGTTTTCGCTGCCACTTCCTCAATATCCATGCCCCCGGCGCGAGAGGCCATAAACACAACCCGTTGGTGACTGCGATCCACCACCAGACCCAGATACAGCTCACTGGCAATATCACAGGCACTCTCCACCAACACCCGGTTTACAGGCTGCCCATCAGGACCCGATTGATGGGTAATTAACTGGCGACCTAACATGGCAACGGCAGCCGCCTCGACCTCGTTCAGGCTCTCAACGCGCTTGACACCACCGGCCTTGCCACGACCACCGGCATGCACCTGCCCCTTGACCACCCAGTGGCCCTGATTTAATTCTTCGGCCACCCGACGGGCACCCATCGCAGTGGAGGAAGATTTTCCGGCAGGAACCGGAATACCATATTCAGCGAATAGACCCTTGGCCTGATATTCATGGAGATTCATGGAACTGTCTTTTATCCTATTTAAAGATGCATATTTTGGAGCAAAGTGAGTGCGTTAGCAAAGTGCCCCTTGGTCAGGCCACTCTATTGCAAGTACAATCTATGGAAAAACTCCTGGTAAACATCATGCCGCTGATTCGAATTCTGATTATTATCGCCATTATCTGGCTACTTATACATCTGTTCAGACAGTATCGTGAACGACGGGAGGAACATCACACCAATAGCCGGGGGCAGAACAAAATTAGCACTCATATGGTGAAATGTGCCCAGTGCGGCCTGCATATTCCTGAGGCCGAGGCCATTAAACAAGGCCATAGCTATTACTGCAGTCAGGACCATCAAGCTGAGTCCCGGGAGCAATAATAGAAACCCATGGATATCAAACTCCTTAGTAGCCAGGAAGCCACCCCACCACCGCTAGCCCTGGGAAGTGCCTGGCGACCCTTGAGGTTCTTCAACCTCTATCGCCTCACCCTGTCGGGCCTGTTTGTCGTTCTCAGCACACTGGGGCAATTACCTCTGCCTCTGGGGCAGACACACCCCGATCTATTTTATAGCATCAGCCTTATCTACTTATTGTTTACAGTGGCGGCAGGCCTGGCCATTAACCAACATCGCCCCCGCTTTAACCTGCAAGTTTATACCCAGGTCACTGTCGATATTGTACTCATTACTAGTTTGATGCATGCCAGTGGTGGCCTTAGCAGTAATTTGGGCACCTTGCTGGTGGTCAGTATCGCCAGCGCCAGTTTATTGGTTTCAGGGCGGGCAGCCCTGTTTTTTGCCGCCTTTGCCAGCCTCTCCATTCTTATCGAGCAGGTATATACCAACCTCACCGACACCGCCATCAGTAGTAGTTACCCCCAGTCGGGTCTGCTGGGGATCACCCTGTTTGCCACTGCCATCATCGCCCATGTGCTGGCTCGTCGCGCCAGAGAGAGCGAGGCCCTGGCAACACAACGTGGCATCGATCTGGCAAATATGTCCCAACTCACCGAGTATGTCATCCAGCATATGCAGGTCGGAGTGCTGGTGGCCGATGCACAGTTACGACTGCGACTAATGAACACCGCCGCCTGGCGTCTACTGGGGCAACCATCAGCCATTCATCAACGAACTCTCGCCAGTGTTTCCAGCGCACTCCATCAACGCCTGTTAAATTGGCAACACGAAAAGGAACACGACAATCACGCCATGGCAGTAACCGGTTCCAGCACAGAAGTTCTGCTTACTTTCGCAGGGATTGGAGAGAAACACAGTGCCGGGTTCCTGATCTTTCTGGAAGACGCCTCATCGGCAGCAAAACAGGTACAACAGATCAAACTGGCTGCACTGGGAAGGCTTACCGCCGGTATCGCCCATGAAATTCGCAATCCCCTGGGCGCCATCAGTCATGCAGGAGAATTGCTAGCGGAATCGCCAGGCCTGGAAGCCACAGACAAACGTTTTACGCAAATCATTCACGAACAAACCCGGCGCATTAACACGATCATCGAAAACGTATTACAACTGGGTCGGAAGGATAAAACCCAGGCCGAGAACCTGAAACTCAAACCCCTGCTGGAGAAATTTACCGCTGAACTTGCCGCCAATAACAAAACCAGCACCGATGAAACAAGGGCCGCTGATATCGAACTTAACGTTAGCCCTGAAGATCTGGCGGTGCAGTTTGACCCCAGCCATTTGCATCAAATTCTCTGGAACCTGTGTGAAAATGGCCTGCATCATGCCAGGATCAACAACCAACAACCGAAACTCGAATTAAGGACAGGCTTGAACACCGACGGTGTTGCCTGGCTGGACATCATTGATAATGGCCCAGGCGTTGCCAAAGAGCACATAAGCAATATTTTTGAACCCTTTTATACTACAGAAGCAAAAGGTACGGGACTGGGCCTGTACCTTTCACGGGAGTTGGCCGAGTGTAACCATGCACGGCTGGAATATACTTCAACACAAGACGACCAGAGTTGTTTTCGCCTATCATTTCTCAGTACGGTTACACCCGACTGAGCATAGCTAGGTCACTAATCCTGTTTATTTAAAATCAGATAGAAAAGGTTACACAAGAATGCCAACAAACCCGTTAGCCCTGATCGTGGATGATGAACCGGATATCCGGGAGCTGATCGAACTGACATTAAAGCGTATGGGTATTGATACCCATAGTGCCGCCGATGTGACTTCAGCAAAATCGCTGCTGGATAAACAGCACTTCGACCTCTGCCTGACCGACATGCGCCTGCCTGACGGGAATGGCATCGATCTGATTCGTCACATCCAGCAACATAGCCCGGACACTCCCACGGCCATGATCACCGCCCACGGTAATATGCAGGCAGCGGTAGAGGCCCTCAAGGCAGGGGCCTTCGATTTTGTCTCCAAGCCTGTTGAATTAAAAGTGTTACGCGACCTGGTCAATTCGGCCCTGAAACTGTCCGACCAAACGTCAAAACCTGATCGCCGTTCACGCCATACTCTGCTGGGGGAGTCCCCCCAGATACAGACTATCCGTGGCACTATCACCAAGCTGGCTCGCAGTCAGGCCCCGGTCTATATCAGTGGTGAATCCGGTACCGGTAAGGAACTGGTGGCCCGACTTGTCCATGAAAAAGGCCCCCGGGTAGACAATAACTTCGTGCCGGTCAACTGTGGCGCCATCCCCGGTGAACTGATGGAAAGTGAACTATTCGGTCACAAAAAAGGCAGTTTTACCGGTGCCAATGCCGATAAACAGGGCCTGTTCCAGGCCGCCGATGGCGGCACCCTGTTCCTGGATGAAGTGGCCGATCTGCCCCTGTCCATGCAAGTGAAACTGTTGCGTGCCATCCAGGAAAAGGCGGTGCGGCCCGTGGGTGCCCAACAAGAAAGCAAAGTCGATGTACGTATCCTGAGCGCCACCCACAAGGACCTGGGCCAATTAGTGAAGGAAGGACGCTTCCGCGAAGACCTCTATTACCGCATCAATGTCATCCAGCTACCCATCGCCAGTCTCAAGGAACGTATCGAAGACATCCCCGAACTGGCAGAGCACATTCTGCAACGTCTCACCAAACAAATGGATATCCCTGCGGCCCATCTGGCTCCCGAGGCCATCGAAGCACTACAACGCTATCCTTTTCCCGGTAATGTGCGCGAGTTGGAGAACATCCTGGAGCGGGCCCTCACCCTGTGTGAAGGTGAGATCATCAATATCAATGATCTGCAACTACCCGCAGGTGTAGAACAATCCCTCACTGAAGCTACTGAACAGGCGATCCCCACCGCCCTGGAACCCTATCTGGAAAAACTGGAAAAAGAGGCTCTACAAAAGGCCTTAAAACAAACCGAGCACAACAAAACCGCCGCGGCCAAACTGCTAGGTATATCCTTCCGAGCCCTACGCTACCGACTAAAAAAACTGGGGCTAGATTAGCCGCGCTCCTAAATAATAACTCCCTTGAAAATGGCACCCTTTAGCTAGGAGTCCCGTTACACGGGATAAACAGCGCACCTTCCAGGCATAAACCCTCGCCGCGATGATTCAATTTTAATGTAGGAGCCCCGCCCTCGGGCCGATTGCTGCGATTAGGGAGGTAGAATCGCCCGAGGGCGGGGCCCCTATAGGAGATCGCTAGCAACAAAACTGACAAATTTTGTCACCCCAAATGCCCCTCAAGGTCACCTGACCCCAGAAATATAAAAATATTGCTACATGCAGGCTCAAGCGCAACACATAAAATAATCAACAACCATCTAGCAAAACAGCAAAATGCACTAGAATTGGGCAAAGGGTGAAACCCGTCACACACAATAACCAGCTTTTTAACTTATCGTCACCTTAGCCTAGAAGTTGGCACATTCCCTGCATAAAGGATCATACAGTTTCTAAACAATGAACTATCGAAACTTAAAATAAGTAACACCAACCAAGAGGAATATAGAATGAACATGACTATCCAAAAAGCACAAAAGGGTTTCACCCTGATCGAATTGATGATCGTTGTGGCGATTATCGGTATTCTGGCCGCCATCGCCATTCCGGCCTACCAGGATTACATCACGCGTACTAAATGGGCCGATACCATATCCGGTGTGGCCTCTGTTAAGCTGGCAATGGCTGAGTGCTTGACCGACAATGGCGGTGACATGGACGTTTGTGACGAAACAACTGCTCTCGAACTTCAGAAATATGGCGTAGCCGCTGCATTACAACCCTCCACTTATGGGGCTGCGATCAGCGTCGTTGCCGACCAAGGTATCCAAATGGATGCTACCACCGGCAGTGTAGGTGCGCTTGACTCATGTACATTCGTTCTACAGCCCTATATCGATGCTGAAAAGGTTATGTGGAAACCATACACATCTGATAGCAATTGCAATAAATACCTGAAAAACACTGTAAACACCCTAAACACTTATACCTAAACTGACCGGTATTAATTAGAACCCAACAAGAGGCCTGCTCTTTACAGAGCAGGCCTCTTTTATTTACGAGACGATAACCCGTATTATTTATAAATACCAAATCAATAGGTGGGCATGTAGTACAGGCGCATATCAATGAATTTATTCAAACTCAGTGCATCGGCTAAATTAATAAGTCAAAACACCGTCCCTATTTTACTATTTTTGCTCTTCGGTTTATTTATAACGATTACCCCAAATTTTGATCTCATCCCCTCGGCCTTTGCCTATGACCAAAAACGCATTTTCCAGCTCCTGCTGTTAACACTGACATTGTCCTGGCTGATTTTTTCCCGGCACGCATTACAACTGTTTATTGAGACTTTATTCTCGCTTCCCCGCCTGGTTCGCTATGGACTCATAACGATCTTTGGCCTGGGTTTACTCTCCTCGCTGATGGCAGCATCCACCTACCATGCCCTGCTGGAGCTCAGCCTGTTTACCCTGCTGTTTTGTTATGCGCTAACCATTAGCCTGTATTGGCAACTGGTCGGCCCTGTATTACTCAGCATCCTGCTTGTTGCCATCCTGGTATCCGTCATAAGCCATGAAGCCAGTTTTTTTGCCCATTATTTCGCCATCATATCGCTACACAATGACCCGAACCCAAGAACACTGTTTACTGGCTATGATCATCCACGGTTTTTTAACCAGTTCCAGATATGGACATTTCCCCTGATCAGTCTGGCGATACTCAAATTTTCCAGGAGTTCGACACTGATACGTCCACTCCTCTATGTAATGCTCACCGGCTGGTGGACCATGCTGTTGGCAACAGGAGGACGGGGAGCAGCCTTGGCTATCATCTGTAGCTTACTCCTGACCTTTATTATTTTTCGCCAGCAGTCCCGTGCCCTGCTAAAACCCCAGCTAATCGCCGCCATTGGTGGTGTACTGCTCTACCTGGCTTTATTTCTACAGACACCCGCACATACTTATGCAATAAGCCCATACAGATTAACCACCGACTCAAATCGACTACTTCTATGGTCAGATGCGATTAAGCTTGCTAACGAATCGCCCATACTCGGCGCAGGCCCACAGCATTTTTCTTATTATACATCACTCATGGCAGCCCACCCACATAACGCCATTCTGCAATTTGCAGCAGAATGGGGCATTCCTGTAACCCTGATAGTGATTGCACTATCGTTCTGGGGACTCTTTGCATGGCGAAAGACGTACCGTAGCAGGACGCAAGAAGAAACGGAAAAACAACACCTGTGGATTGCCCTGTTTACATCATTGCTGGCGGGCTGTGGCTACGCCATGGTCTCCGGGGTCATCGTCATGCCAATGGCTCAGACACTGTTTGCTGTCATTGCAGGACTCATGCTGGGGCTATACCCCTTTAAAAATCGAGATGCTCACACGATAAGCAATAGCGTACTTCTGACTGG
>DAOWII010000112.1 GCA_030640985.1 Chromatiales bacterium | reverse complement strand
GCTCTCATCTACCAGGTAGTGTGGATGAGGATGTTGACCCTCACCTTTGGCACAACCGTCTTCGCCGTTTCCACGGTAGTCACTGTTTTTATGGCGGGTTTGGGGTTAGGGAGTTATTATTTTGGCCGTTGGGTAGACAAAAAATCGGAAAGTCTTAATCTACTTAAACTCTATGCCTTGCTTGAAGTCGGTATTGGTTTGTACTGTATCTTTACCCCATGGTTCTTTGCGCATATTGATCTTGTCTATGGTTATATCTATCAACTGGCCGATATCAATTTTTATCTGTTCAGTTTTATCCGTTTCTTTTTTAGCCTGCTTATTCTTATCATCCCGACAGTATTGATGGGCGCTACCTTGCCGGTGCTCTCAAAATATCTGGTGACTCACAAGGCTGTGGTGGGGAAAAGTGTCGGGATGTTGTACGGTCTGAATACCTTTGGCGCAGTGCTCGGCGTCTTGTTTACGGCATTTGTGTTGATCCCCTTTTGGGGTGTCAAGGAGTCGCTTTTTACAGCAGTATTTCTGAATTTTATGATCGCGGCAGGCGTGTATTATGCCGCCCGGAAAACAGTGGATAAGGCTGAACCAGCCCCTGCCATTTCGAGGAAAGAGAAACGGCGTAAACACAAGGCTGAGGGTAAAGCATTACCCGCCTACATTTATCGGCTGGTTTTAATAGCTTTTGCTGTCTCCGGGTTTACTTCCTTAGCCTACGAAGTTGCCTGGTTTCGCATCCTTTCGATGACCATAGGCAACTCTGTCTATGCTTTTGCCACCATGTTGGGGACTTTTCTTTTTGGTATAGCTCTGGGTAGTTACCTGCTGTCTTTTTATAGTGAGAGAATAAAGGATCGTTTGGCAGCCTTTGGTTTTATGGAGATAGCCATTGGTATTTCTGTGATTGCTCTCATTCCCCTGTTTGGACAACTGCCGCTGACCTTTATGGGATTTGTAGTGCAGTTTGGTCTTGATTTCTGGGCACTACAAACGGTTAATTTTATGACCGCATTCCTGGTGATTCTTGTGCCAACGTTGATCATGGGTATGACCTTTCCTTTGGTTGTTCGTTTGGTAACCGAAGATGTCCAGCGACTCGGCGGAAATATCGGGGTGCTTTATGCGGGCAATACCTTTGGGGGAGTAGCTGGCTCTTTCCTGGCAGGTTTTTTCCTCATCCCATTTATGGGTGTGCAAACAACGATCGCCACCTTGGCGGTGTTAAATATTGGTGTTGGTATTCTGCTTATTTCCACTTCTCCCCAGCCTGCATTATCTGTAAAAAAGGGCGTGGCCGTAGTGGGTTCCCTGTTGGCGCTGAGCGCTTTCCTGCTCCCGGCCTGGGATCGGAACCTATTAATGATTGGTCCCTATTTCAAGGCAGCAGCTTATGTTGAGCCCTATGAAAGAGGGGTGTTGGCTGAGGGTTTGAAACATTTTGGAGAGTTTCTTTACTATCGGGAAGGGCTGAGCGGAACAGTGGCAGTAATTCAGCGAGGGGGTAATCTTGTTCTTTCAGTTAATGGTAAGGGGATAGCCGATATTCGGCGAGATACCTTCGATCATAGTATGTTGGGTAGTTTACCGTTAATGCTTCACTCCAAGCCCGAGCATGCCCTGCTGGTGGGTTTGGGTAGCGGGGTGAGTCTTGGTGCCATGGAGCGTTTTCCACTGAAATCTATCGAAGCAGTCGAGATCGCCCCTGAGGTGATTGAGGCCAGCCAATATTTTTCTGCCTATAATTTTAATGCCCTTGAGGATGATCGTCTCAGGCTTATCATAGATGATGGACGAACCTACCTGACTCATACCGACAAACGTTACGACGTCATTGTTAGTCAACCTTCGGTACCGTGGATGGGCAGCGCCGCCAATCTTTACACTCGGGAATTCTATCAGGCGGCCAGAAACCATCTGACGGAAGATGGCATCGTAGGCCAGTGGATCCAGGCCTATAACATGGATCCGGGGGATCTCAAAACGCTGCTCCGCACCTTTCAGGAGGTATTTCCGAATGCGTTACTTTGGAACTACGATGCGGGTAATATTTTTCTCATTGGTTCAAAACAGCCCTTACGTATCCCCTATACACAGATAGTGGAGAGATTTGGTAAACCGAGCACCAGGAAATTGATGGAGTACATCGGTATTGATTCCATCGAAATGTTCCTGGGTGGTTTTACCATGGATGCCGAAATGCTCAGGCACTTTACCATGGATGTGTCACCAAATACCGATAATGACCCCATCATTGAGTTTTCTGCTCCGCGTAACTTTTTCAGATCAACCCAGATCGAAAATTACAATGAGATGGCAGCATTTGCACCCTATGTCAGGCCACCCCTGACGGGGTTGGTATTTGAAGATGAGGGGCGAAGCCGAATTCCTTTTCTCAAGCTGGAGAGTATTCTTGGAGATGATTGGTACCTGAGTGATGCCGGTTTGAAGATTAGGAATTCACCCATGGTTTCCAGCGCAGGAAAACAGTCGTTTATCGGTAAGGGAATGATGAGTTTTGTTGAATGGGAGGCCCCCGCAAAAAGTGAAGGTGAGGTCGAACATCTCCATTTACGTGTGATAGCGAAAAATATTGAGGCAATCAGCAAAACTGAACTTTCTGATTGGTTGGATAATAGGACAAAAACAGAGGTGCTTCGCAAGGGTGAAACGCAATTAAGTGGCAATCCATTTGTTTGGTTACTGGCTAATGGAAAGAGTACACCTCAATTATCGTTTACCTGGCACTGTTCTGAAAATGGTTTCCGTTATTTTGGTGAGATGTCGCTTTTATCGGATAATTACCAGAATGTTGAACAGTATGTTGATGAGATTTCGAAAGGATTGAGATGTACCCATTAAGTCACAGGTGTGAAATTAGATGATAACCCCGAAGGTGATTAGACTAATAATTGTTGCCGCCTTTTTTCTTTCCGGTGTAAGCGCTCTCATCTACCAGGTAGTGTGGATGAGAATGTTAACCCTGACCTTTGGTGCCACGGTGTTCGCTGTCAGCGCGGTGCTGTCAGCCTTTATGGCGGGACTTGCCTTGGGCGCCTGGACCTTTGGTCGGTTTTCTGACCGGGTCAAACAGCCGGTGTTGCTATATGTTCTGTTGGAGTTGGGTATAGGTGCCTACGCCCTGTTGACCCCCTTTTTATTCCAACATATCGACACATTTTATACGCCGTTGTTACATAGCCTGACGGATGACTTTTACCTGTTGAGCCTGTTTCGGTTTGTATTGGCTTTTGTTGTCATCGTTGTTGGCGCCGCCTTGATGGGCGGAACATTACCTGTGTTGTCAAAATTTTATGTGCACAGTATCGGCCAGGCGGGTAAAGATGTGGGCACCCTGTATGCGCTGAACACATTCGGCGCAGTAATGGGTGTCATCATCAGTGGCTTTGTACTGATTCCTCTGGCCGGTGTGCAGTCAACACTGTATTCCGCGGTGGCGATTAATATCGCAATAGCGGTGGGTCTGGGGTTACTGGTGTGGCGGCAAGGTGGCGGGCCGGGAAGCATCTCTATCCCGTCAGCAAAATCTGTAAAAGAAAATAAAGTTTATTCCGATACTTCAAGGCGATGGGTGCTACTGGCATTCACAGCGTCCGGTTTTGCCGCGCTGGGGTATGAGGTGATCTGGACCCGGGTTCTGGCGCTGGTTGTTGGCAGCTCCACCTATGCCTTCAGT
>DAOWII010000020.1 GCA_030640985.1 Chromatiales bacterium | reverse complement strand
TGTTATGCGCCTAATCCCACCTTCAAACTACAACACGGTGGAGGGGGAAGGATTCGAACCTTCGAAGGCGGAGCCAGCAGATTTACAGTCTGCCCCCTTTGGCCACTCGGGAACCCCTCCGCGAGCAAAGCGGGGTATTTTGCGTTGGCTAAGCCTCTGTGTCAAGAGGACTTTAGATGAATTTGGCAGGATACCGCCAAACAAATGAAGATGGTGCCGGCACCAAGAGTCGAACTCGGGACCTACTGATTACAAGTCAGTTGCTCTACCAACTGAGCTATACCGGCATAAAATGCTACTCTCTCAATGAGAGCCTCGTTTATCCATGGATAAACCCACGGGTAAAAACGAGATGCATATTCTAGAGGCTCATTGCCCAGAACGCAATTTGTCTTTCGAAATCATAGGCAGGTAATGGTTTCTGTCGTGGCCTTTATCTGTGAGACTTCCTTCTGCCAGGGAATTGAGGCCTCAGTTTCCCGCAACCGAATACTCATCCAGTAACGTTTGGAAGGTAGACCAATCTCTTCGATCTTTGGCGATGTAATCCCTTTCAGCTTCAATGCCAGGATACGCCCCCGGTGTCGCTTCGCAGCTTCCGGTGTGCTGAAGACACCGAGGGATACCACGTTCTTGCTGGTACCGGAGGGGATTAAGTACTGATCATTAAAACCGGCGGCCTTCAATCCTTTAATCACCGACTGGGCGACCTTCTTTGATTTAAAGGCGGGCAGCATTACCCAGTAACTTTTTTGTTTAATCTGCTCAGTGCCTCTCGCCAAAACCTCAACACCCCAGGTGTTGAACTTGCCTTCCAGACGATCAGCGGCACTTGAAGACTCCAGCCCAGCGAGTCGGTGACATTGGTACACTACGACGGGTTCGGGTTTGCTTGCATGAAAGTCACCGTCCTCGCTTTCTCCTACCTTTGGCTTGCCTGTACCCACATCAACCGCACCCACCTGAGCCACTTCAGCAACACTTTCCCTCTGTGGCTCAGGCTTCTTTTTCTGCGGCATCTGCTGTGGTACCTCATCAAGCAACACCAAACGTGTGACCCCGGCAGGTATGACTTCGGCCGACATCACTTGCTCTGCCGATGTCGGCTCAAGACGCAACCAGGCAAACAGCGAAATATTAGCCAACAACAATAAATAGACAAACCACTTCACAAGCGTTTATTTCACCTCTTCCTGCGCCAACAGCGCCAGACCATTAAATATTAATTCGGGCACTGACTGACAGGAAACACTTAATTCTGCCACTAAACGCGGACCATCGCCGCCCATAACAAGACAAGCCGGGGACTCGCCTGTTTGTGATTTCAGATCACGCATTACCCGTTCGACCAGACCTGATGCACTATGCAAAATACCCGAGTTAATGCACTCACTGGTGCTATGACCAAGGTCTTTGAGCCCTCCCTCCATGGTCTCAGCCTGAAAGCTGATCGCCTGGGCACCACGATTCAGAGCAGTCCCCATCAGTTCCAGTCCGGGCACAATCAAGCCTCCCTGGTGCTGACCATGGTTATCCAGTACATCTATGGTCAAAGCCGTACCGCAATCAACAATACACGCAGCACCGTTTACCTGGTGCCAGGCACCAATTAATGCAGCCCAGCGATCAGCCCCCAACTGGGCTGCCTCCATATAACCATTACTCACACCACAAGCCTGTGCCGATGAGCGCACAAAATCACATCGACAATTCCAGTGTTCAACCACCCAGTGTGTTAATGCAGAAGCCGCTGCCTTGCCTGCAACATTCGCTACCAATACCCGCTCAGGGGCCTGGGGGAAATCCTGCCATGCACGATCGAACAATGAATTTTGTATTTTTTGTCCAAGGAATAGACTTTCTTCAGATGAAAGTACATTCGCCTCAAGTAAACGCCATTTTATCCGGCTATTGCCTATATCCACCAACAGAATCATTTTAGCCCAGGCCTCGCAGACTTACTTCACCACTACCGTAACGAGAGACCTTTCCCTCAACCTCCAGGCACAGGCTCCCCTGCTCGTCAATACTACGGGCAATGCCCTCAATTTTTCGAACGGGCAAATGCAGTACTACTTCCTGATTCGCAAAATGATCCAGACTACGCCATTCATCTACAAACCCGGACAATCCCGATTGCTGAAATTGAGCCAATACCACTAACAGTTGATGCACCAGTTCTGCGGCGATACGGTTGCGTCCAAGACCTGGGCGGATAGATTCGATATCCACCCATGCCTGCTCAATAGCGCTAGCAGCCTCCTTTGGCATAGCTACATTCAAACCGATGCCGATCACTGCATGACACGGACCGGTTGCCTCCCCGGCCACTTCCAATAGAATACCTGCCAATTTTTTCCCTTTCCATAACACATCATTGGGCCACTTCAGGCCATGCTCAGTGATACCCAGAACATTCAGTGCACGGGTCACAGCAATCCCCGCCGCCAGACTCAAACCTGCCAGAGAAGCCGGTCCCTCAGCAAAACGCCACAGCAAAGAAAGGTATATATTTCCCCCAAGTGGTGAAACCCAGTCACGGCCACGACGGCCACGACCCTGCAGCTGCTGCTCCGCCAGACAAAAATAACCGCTTTTAAGTCCAGTACGGGCCTGTTGCATCAAATGGCGATTGGTGGAGCCAATCTCAAAATGAATTTCCAGTCCTGAACAAAGCTGACCTGAACCGCCATCCAGATATTCAAGGATGGTGTTTTTTTCCAATAGCTCAAAAGGACGAGCCAGTTTATAGCCGCGCCCGGGAACCGAGTGTATATCCAGCCCCTGCTGCTGCATAGACTGTAAGGACTTCCAGACAGCAGAACGGGTTACGCCCAATTGAGCGCCCAATGCTTCCCCGGAGTGAAACTGACCGTTGGACAGGATTTTAAGCAAGGTCTGATCGAGTGGCATGGGGATAGTTTAAGTCAGTTCAAATAAAAAGGGTAAAGCCAATAGTCAAAGGCAGCATATATGTCCGCCCCCCTCACCGAGAATCGAGTCAGCGAGGATATTGTCTTAGTGTTAGCCTGTTACCACTCTGGGTAAACTCAACCTTTTTAAGGAAGCTCATGCCTAGCAGAACTTCCCCATCTTTCATGGCGGGGTTAATACTTGCTCTCACATTTTCAATCACGATATTACCCAGCTCAACCTCTGCCAGCTGAGTAAGGTAAGCAGTGATATCGCCGTTGGCTGTACGATAAGTAAGGGCTGCACCTCTTTTCAGATCCAGGTTATCGGCAATATGGGCAGGAATCACAATATCACTGGCACCGGTATCCAGCATAAACTCCACTTCATGGCCATTGATATAACCGGAGGCGTTGTAATGGCCGTAACGGTTTCGTTGCAGAGATACCTCCCTGATACCATCGCTATTCGTGATGCCCATGATCTGCTGATTAGGATTCCGTTGCTCGTCCAACCAGTTATTAAAAAACATCGTAAGCAGACCCAGAACCAGTAACCATGCAACAACGGTCATACCACTACTTAGGCCTTTCAGCTCATTATTGTTTGGTTGTTTGGTATCCATAAGAAAGTAAAACGTCAGACTATAAACGAGAAGACTAGCATATCAACTGAGGCCAGGAATCAAAATGATTTTTTAGTCCATAAAATGCTGACTACATCAAAGAATAAAGCCCAGGAAAAGAAAAAGGCCCAACAGGAAAACCTGTTGGGCCTTTTGGTATTTAATGCCTGGCAGTGACCTACTTTCACATGGGGAAACCCCACACTATCATCGGCGCTGAGCAGTTTCACTTCCGAGTTCGGAATGGGATCGGGTGGTTCCCACTCGCTATGGCCGCCAGGCAAACTGGTTGTTGCTACCCGACAAATGTCGTTTAGCAAAATTTGGTTAAGTTGTATCAGTAAGGGTAGTACATGTTGCATCACCCATCTATCGCTATCGATAGAATCAAACTACTTGGGTGTTATATGGTCAAGCCTCACGGTCAATTAGTACTGGTTAGCTTCACGCATTACTGCGCTTCCACACCCAGCCTATCAACGTCGTAGTCTT
>DAOWII010000084.1 GCA_030640985.1 Chromatiales bacterium | reverse complement strand
GGCCAGTGACCCGCGGGTCGAGGGCAGTGCGCAAGTTCAACAATAACCCGTAACTTATTGATAATAAACCCCTATTTCACATGGTTCTATTATCACCTCATGAAAGTTAGTCGAATGCTCCCCCCTGTCTTCTCAGCCTGGCAACCCTTCCTGTAGTGGGATGAAAGTGAGGCCCCTTTATTGGGGCCTCATTTTATTTGGAGAAAAAAGAAATATATAGGGTCAGGTCTTGTTTCGTGCCCGCCTGATTGTCCCGGTACTTTGTTTAAGTATTCAATGCTGGCAATTGGGGCAATAATAAGTGGACCGTTGCCCGAGTGTTAGTTGTTTGATGGGTTGTCCACATGTAGAGCAGGGTTCACTGGTTCGGCCATAGACATTTAGCTGCTGGGCAAAATATCCGGGTTTTCCATCGCCACCGACAAAATCACGCAGGGTGGTGCCACCTTGCTCGATAGCTGCCGCGAGCACTTTTTTTATGGAAGAGACTAATAATTCATAACGCTCTGCTGATATTTTTCCTGCCGCTTTTTTTGGGTGAATGCCTGCCAGAAACAGTGCTTCACTTGCATAGATATTGCCTACTCCAACCACTACTTTGCCATCCATAATAAATTGTTTAACACTGACTTTACGCCCACGTGATTTGCTATACAGATCGTTTGCATTGAATGCTTCACTTAACGGTTCCGGCCCAAGGTGTTGTATAAGTTTATGCTGTTCGACAGGTTCTTTGCTCCAGAGTACGGCACCGAAGCGGCGTGGATCGGTTAGCCGCAGGCACAGGCCATTGTTAAAAACCAGATCAAAATGATCGTGTTTTTCTGCGGGAGTGTTCGCAGGCAGAATACGCAGGCTGCCGGACATACCCAGGTGTAAAATAAGTGTGCCCGTTTCTATTTTCAGCAACAGGTATTTTGCACGTCGTTCCACAGCCTGAATGGTTTGTCCCTGGAGTTTTTGTGCTAATCCGCGAGGGATGGGCCAGCGTAGTTTGCGTTGACGAATCACCACATCGATAATTTTGTGGCCCAGAATATGGGGTGTAATGCCTAGGCGCGTGGTTTCGACTTCAGGAAGTTCAGGCATGGGTTTATATCTGTAAAACAGTATGTTTGGAAGATGTTTATATCTGTAAGGTATTTATTCTGACTCGATGCTCGAGTCGTTATCTGGATCAATATTTTTCAGCGCTAATAATGTCTCAGCGGTACTTTCCGAGAGATGATATTCAATGCCGAGATCCGAGCGGCCAAGCACAAGATCCGGCGCAGCCTGGATGATTTCAAACTTAACAGTTTCCTCTTGTTTGCTGAGTGTCAGGCTGATTTTTTCGCCACGGCCATCACCACTGTAGGCCTTTACCTCGATGGCATGTGCATGACGCCAGGCATCAATCAGTGCGACGACGCTGTCAGCGGAATAGTTTTTCGGCTTCGGTTCGATGTGCCAGCGCCCTTGCTCCAGTTCAAGTGTGAGGCCGGGTAATTGCAGGGCGGTTAGTTTTATTGATGGTTCCAGTAAGCGGGTGCTGATGAAGGTGGTGTAGTCACCTATCAGATGATAATAAGCACCATCCCGCATCAAGTGTATGGTATCGCCCACTTGCAGGTAGCGCAGATGGTTAAGAGGTTCAGTTTTACCGAAGGCAATGGCCGTGTCATTGAGAAACAGGTGTACGGTAGGTGTCTGCAGGCCGAACAGTTCCAGTGATTGCCCGCTTGCTGGGTAATTATTCTGGCTTCTGGCCTCGACGATGCCCAGTAGTCGTTCCATTCGATACTCATTGGCTGGAATTTCCAGGGGGCTTGTTATCCACCAGCGACTGTCGCGGCGTTTGAATTCAAGGGTGCTTGCCTGGCTACGTTCAATACGAATGCGATTGATTTGGGCGGACTCCAGGTTGGTAATAGCCTGGTTCTCCACGGCTGGCTCTTTCCCCGGTTCAACAATCACCAATAGCACCAGTATGGTGACCAGTGCCAATAGACCAAGATTAAGCAGGGAGCGGTTGTTCATGAATGGATGTTCAAGTTAGCTGTTCAGCGAATTGATTAATCAGTGTTTACGGCGTTTGTGCCAGATAGTGATACCCGTCACCAACAGTAGCCCAGGGATAAGAAACAGGAAACCAAAACCTATGATCGCCATCAGAGCTTTGTTCATTTCCAGTTGGGTATCCGTTGCCGTTTTAGCAGGAATAGTAACAAAGCTATCATCATGGCTAAGCCAGTTGATCAGACGGTTGGCCAGCTCCAGGTTAGCACCATTGCCCAGATAGGTATTGGAGAGAAAATCACCGTCACCGAGGACGATCACCCGTTGGGTTTTGTTTGTATCTGGCTCGGCCTCTGCTGAGAGGCTACGGGTCATGGCGATACCAATATTTAGTGGCCCACCCAGGTCCTTGCCTTCATTGTAATTGATGGTACCACTCAGTTTGCTTGTTTCGAGCCAGCTGCGTGGAACGGTCTGTAGTATAGGCTCGATCTGCCAGGGGCTATCTTCATTGATGCCTGTTTCAATGGCACTGGCGAAGGGGAACAGTGACAGGCTGGTGAGTTGACTGGTCACTGGGTGTTCGGGGTATTCGGCGATTACGGCAAAGGCCGGGTGCTCGATGCCCAGTAATTGGGTGGTGGGGTCGACGACGATGCCCGTCGGGAAACGTATGTTGAGTAATTGAGCCAGGGCATCCAGATTGCGTGACTCATTGGGTTCGGCTAGCCACAGCAGATTGCCACCCTGCTCGACATGCTTACGAATAATGTCGACTTCACCGGGTAGTAGATCCACCTGGGGGCTGGCAAGTATTAGCACTGACGTCTCTGCGGGGATAGCAGGTTCAGTGGGTAGATTGAGAGTAGCAAGTCGGAAGCCTTTGTTTTGTGCATGTGTCGCCCAGGCAGAGAGGTCATGATTGGCCTCCCGTAGAGGGCTGCGCTCACCGTGTCCCTCAATAAATATAAGCGTTCGCTCATTGCTGCGCGCCAGGCGTTGCAGGGCGTTGGTTAATGATTCTTCACCCAGCGTCTGCAGATTTTCCGAGCGGCCTTGATAGCTGAGTATGAGCTCTCCGTCCAGGGTGATGCCGTGCTCACGGACTTTGTCTGGTGCGAGATCCGGGTTAATAAAGTTCAGTTGAATATCGTGTTTATGTTGCTGATAACGGGAAACCAGAGCTTTGATGCGCGTAGGTATTGGCGCCCCCTCGTTATTCCGGGTGAAGGCGGTAATCTCCACGGGATCATCCAGGGCTGCCAGCAGGCTTACCGTGGCCGGTGACAGCGTATGGCGACCACTGGCGGTCCAGTCGGCCTGGTAGTCATAACGAATACTCAGCCAGGCCAGCAGACCTATGGCGATGAGGAACAACAGGGTAAAACTGAGTCCTTGCAGACGTAGTTGACGATGGGTATGACGATTAAGTTCCATGGTGTGATGTTATCTTGTCAGTCCTGTAGCCGGTCTGCATCCAGACGGCGAATACTCAATACCAGAAAGCTGATGATGAATAAAAGGTAATAAAGTACATCACTGCTTTTGAACATACCCCGTAGTAGTGAGCTGTAGTGTTGTTGTAGTGACAGGTAGCGGAACACTGAGCCGGAACCCTCGCCTCCCGTGGCGTTGCCCGCCCAGTCGATAATCCACAGCAGTAACAATAGTCCAAAGCTGGCGATGGCAGCCACCGTGGGTTGGGTGGTGAGGGTGGACATATAGAGTCCGGCGGCGGCAAACGCAGCGAGCATCAGTGCCAGTCCCAGCAGGGCGGCGGCAAACAGGCCCGCATCCAGTTCTCCTGCCAGCAGTAGTGATAGCGGCATCAGCGTAATCAGACCGAGCAGGATACCGAGAAAACACAACAGCCCCAGATATTTTCCTAAAATTATCTCGGTCATGGAGACCGGTGCGGAAAGCAGTAGCGGCAGGCTCCGGTTACGGCGTTCTTCACTGATCAGGCGCATGGTCAGCAGGGGAGTCACCAGCAGCAAAATGAGGGTGGAGCTGGCAAATAGCGGCGCGACGATTATCTCGGTAATACCTGGTGGTGACTCCATCATGGCCAGTTGTGCTTGTACTTGCAGGTATTGATCCAGCTGAGCCAGGAACATGAAGGCGAGGATAAATAGAATAACGGCGAGCATGGTCCAGGCCAGGGGAGATAAAAACAGGCTGCGTAGTTCACGGGCTGCTATGTGCCAGATCATGCTGCTTCTCCGCTTTCTGTTTCAGAGTCAGCTGTTTCAGTACAGGTAATGTCTACAAACACATCTTCCAGGGAACGGTGTTCCGGCATTAGCGCATAAAGTCCCCAGCCCTGATTTACGGCTCGTGTTGCCAGTTGCTCCGCGGGGTTCTCATTGGGCGAATGCTGGATGCGGATCTGGCCATTCTCCAGCTGTTCGACAGTTTCGATACCCGCGATAGTCTGGATGACTTCGACAGGGGGAGGGTTATGCAAACCAAGCAACAGACTGGAGCTTTCCATTCGTCGGGTCAGACCATCGATACTATCGCTAAGTACCAGTTTACCCTTGTTGATGATCTGTACGCGATCACAGGTGGCCTGTACTTCAGGCAGAATATGGGTGGAAAGAATGACGCTATGCTCCTTGCCCAGCTCTCGAATGAGTTGGCGGATTTCACGGATCTGTATGGGATCCAGTCCTACGGTGGGTTCATCCAGAATGACCACATCCGGCGAATGAATAATGGCCTGGGCAATGCCCACTCGTTGTTGATAACCCTTGGACAGGTTGCCAATGAGGCGCGTACTCACTTCCGTCAGGCCACAACGTTCCTTGCTTTGTGTCACTGCTCGGGACAGTTGTTTGCTGGCGATACGATTGAGGCGGGCACAGTAGTGCAGATATTCGTCAACGGTTAGTTCTCGATATAGCGGTGGTTGTTCCGGCAGGAATCCAAGTCCCAGTTTGGCGGCCTTGGGCTGTTCGAGGATGTCGATGCCATTGATAATTATTTGGCCGCTACTGGGGGCCAGGTTGCCGGTCAGCATCTGCATGGTGGTGGACTTGCCGGCACCATTGGGGCCGAGGAAGCCCAGTACCTCACCACGCTTTACTTCAAAGCTGACCTTGTTGACGGCGCAATGAGCGCCATAGAAGCGTTGCAGGTTATTGGCCTGAATGAGTACATCGTTTTCCATGGGGAGGTATTATTAGCATAGAAAATACGTTTGCCAAGAACTACTTTATTTAGAGCTATGTCTGTTGTGAAAATTCTTTGGTGACTGAATCGGCCCATTGCAGTGCTGCAAGGTAGGTATCCTTATAGTTGTCGGCATCGAAAAGACCGTTATCCAGTTGTTCCCACTCACCCATCTCGTAATACAGCACCTGCTGTAACATCGCTCCCAGCTCCCCACTACGGTTCAGTAAGGCGGATTTTATTTCTTTAGCCAGAGGAAGTTCGGCCAGTAATGCGGCCATCGGTTTGTCCATAATGGCATCCAGCGCAGAAAACAGGCCGACGGTGAAGTACTGGTTTTTGTTTGCTAACCTTAGCGTCTCGGCCAGTAACTCACAGTGTTTGCCACGAATTAAGGCGGTTTTCATTAACTCCATGGGTTTGCCATCTATTTTGCTCAGCAGGATCAGGCTTACCCAGTTTCTGATCATCTGGGTACCTAATAATTGCAGGGCATGTTGTATGGACTCGATTTCGTGAAGCAGTGAGTAGCCGACAGAGTTGATATGGCGGAGCAGTCGATAGGTCAGGCTGACATCCTGGATGATCAGCTTTTCCAGCTCATCCATATCGGTAGTGGGGTCCTGTAATCGGGATAACAACTTAAGGATTGCCAGGCGATTGCTTTTCATTCCTTTTCCACTAACTACCTGTGGTTTGCAGATGAAATAGCCCTGGAAGTAATCAAAGTCCAGGGATTTGCAGTATTCCAGCTCCTCATAGGTTTCTACCTTTTCTGCCAGCAGCTTCACCTTATAGGGACGCAGTTGCTCCACTTGCCTGGCGAGGTCTTCACGGCTAACCCCCAGGATATCCACTTTAACGATGTGAGCGAGCTTCAGCAGTGGAATGTATTTGTCATGGAACACAAAGTCATCCATGGCAATGATATGGCCTTGTTTGGAGAGCTGGACTAAACCATTGATGACTTCTTGATCCGGTTCGATATCTTCCAGTACTTCAATGATGACCCGTTTAGGGGGAATGGGTAGGGGAGAGGCTCCGGTGAGGAAAGAGCGGGTCAGATTGATAAAGGCTGGATACTTCCCTACCAGAGCATCCAGTCCCACTTCCATGCAGGAGTTAAATAAGACCTGAGACGTGGCTTGATCGCCATCCGTAATATTGGCTCCATGGGTTTCACTATCCCGGAACAGAAGTTCATAACCGATGACATTGGCATTACGGCCAAAAATTGCTTGTCTGCCAATGAAATAGTGTTCCATAGATATTTTGAGTTTACGGTAGGAGGTTTACGATTTGAAAATATTTCTATATACCTTCAATAAGTGTAGTAGAAAACCAACCAAGTGCTGCGTAAAGGGTAAGTCGTTAGATAAATGTAATGGGCACAAAAAAGCCCGGCAATGCCGGGCTTTTTTGTTGGATGCTTTTAATTCAGCACAAAGGCAAAAGACTTACTTAATCTTCGCTTCTTTATAAGCCACGTGCTTGCGAACTACGGGATCAAACTTCGTGATCTCCATTTTCTCAGCCATGGTGCGCTTGTTTTTGGTGGTAGTGTAGTAGTGGCCTGTGCCAGCACTGGATACCAGTTTGATTTTATCTCTCATGATCTGGCTCCTTAAACCTTTTCGCCACGGGCGCGTATATCACTCAGCACCTGGTCGATACCATTTTTGTCGATGATACGCATGCCCTTGGTGGTCAGGCGCAGCTTAACAAAGCGGTTTTCGCTGGCGACCCAAAAACGATGGGTGTGTAAATTAGGCAAGAAACGGCGACGTGTCTTGTTGTGTGCGTGGGAAACATTGTTCCCGGACATTGGGCGTTTACCCGTTACCTGACATACCTTGGACATTTTCCTAAACTCCGAACTCGTTAAATCGGTCTGCCCCATGGACAGGAAGCCGGATTTTATACCAAAAAATCATCCACAAGACAAGTTTTATCAGCAAATTAAGCCTCTTTCCGCCAGGGAGACCGTCTCCCCATCACCAATAATAATGTGATCCAGCAGGCGTACATCAATGAGTGAAAGGGCTTTCTGAAGCCGTTTGGTGATATGTTCGTCGGCCTGGCTGGGTTCTGCAATGCCCGATGGATGGTTGTGGGCCAGAATCACCGCTGCGGCATTGTGCCCCAGGGTAGCCTTGACCACTTCCCGAGGGTGGACGCTGGCACCATCAATGGTGCCGTAAAATAACTCTTCGAAGGCAATGACCCGATGTCGGTTATCCAGGAACAGACAGGCAAACACTTCCTGTTGTCGATCTCGCAGTTGGGCGCTGAGATAATGAACGGTGGTAGCCGGATTGCAGAGGCTATCACCCCGCTTCAGGGAGGCCAGTAGATGGCGACGGCTGATTTCCAGGCAGGCCTGTAATTGAACGAACTTGGCTTGCCCCAGGCCGTGTCCTTCGCAAAAGGTATCGTAGTCGGCTTCCAGTAAGGGGCGCAGGCCGTCAAAATGACTCAGGAGCTGACGAGCCAGATCAACGGCTGTTTTTCCAGCAACACCGGTGCGCAGGAAAATGGCCAGTAGTTCGGCATCGGAAAGGGCGTCCGCACCCTGAGATAAAAGTTTTTCGCGGGGCCGCTCTGCTGCCGGCCAGTCGGTAATTGCCATGGAACCTCCTTGTCACGTGGCAGATAGAATAATTGGTTAAAGCCCATCATAAACGGTTCTCTGCGTGAGGGGGAAGGCTTTCTGGTAAACTGCATGTCATGAGTGCATTGAAAGACAAGCATGTGTTGCTGGGGGTGACCGGAGGCATCGCTGCTTATAAGAGTGCGGAGCTGGTGCGTTGCCTGCAACGGGCCGGTGCAGAAGTACGGGTGGTGATGACTCAGGGGGCAATGGAGTTTATTACACCACTTACCTTGCAAGCGTTGTCAGGTCACCCGGTACGCACGGAGCTACTGGATTCCGAGGCGGAATCCGGGATGGATCACATTGCTCTGGCTCGCTGGGCTGATATCATCCTCGCCGCTCCGGCAAGCGCGAATTTTATGTCCCGCTTAAGCGAAGGGCGGGCCGATGATCTGCTTGCTACTTTGTGCCTGGCTACCTCCGCACCTATTGTGCTGGCACCGGCCATGAATCAGCAGATGTGGCTGGCTGAGGCGACCCAGCACAATGTACAGGTACTTACCGGGCGAGGAATACGTCTATTTGGCCCCGCAGCGGGAGAACAGGCTTGTGGCGAGGTGGGGCCCGGTCGTATGCTGGAGCCTGAGCAAATCGCACGACAAGTTGAGGCGCTCTTTGCTGAAGGACCGCTTACCGGGCTGACGGTGATGGTGACCGCCGGACCCACCCGTGAGGCAATTGATCCGGTGCGTTATATCAGCAATCGCAGTTCCGGTAAGATGGGATTTGCTGTGGCCCAGGCGGCCGCCGAGGCGGGGGCGCGGGTGGTGCTGATCAGTGGCCCGGTAAGTATTGCTACTCCGCCTGGTGTGGAGCGGGTGGACATCGAAACGGCCGAGCAGGCACTGGCCGCAGTTCAGGTTCATGAGTGCGACATTTTTATCGCTACTGCGGCTATTTCAGATTATCGGCCGGTGCTGGAGCACCAGCAAAAAATTAAAAAAGATCAGTCTAATTTAGTCCTGGAGCTTGAGCGTACCACGGATATTTTGGCGACAGTGGCATCGGCAGAGAAGACGCCGTTTACAGTGGGGTTCGCAGCGGAGACGGAGAACCTGGATGATTATGCACTGAGCAAACTGGAGGCCAAGGGTCTGGATATGATCGCCGCCAATTGGGTGGGTGAGAATACCGAAGGCGGATTTGATCGTGAAATTAATGCTCTTAAACTGTTTTGGAAAGGTGAGTCAAAAGAGTTGCCCATGACCTCCAAACGAGAGTTGGCCAGGAAACTTATAGGTGTCGTTACCGAGCGTTATCGGCAAAAGCACCAGTAATAAAAGGTACAAGCACCTTTAATAAAATAGAAGCAAAGGTAAATAGTTTTATGCGTAAGATTCAATTGAAGATCCTTGATCCCCGTTTAGGTACCGAATTTCCGTTACCGGAATATGCCACCGATGGTTCGGCCGGTCTGGATATGCGAGCCTTGTTAGATGAGGCAGTGATGATAGCGCCCGGCGAAACAATATTGGTACCGACAGGTCTGGCAATTCACATCGCTGATGCTTCATTGGCAGCGGTATTGCTGCCGCGTTCAGGCCTGGGCCATAAAAAAGGGATTGTTTTGGGGAATCTGGTGGGACTCATCGATTCCGACTATCAGGGGCAGGTATTCGTTTCCTGCTGGAACCGTGGGGCAGAACCCTTTACCATTAACGTGGGTGAACGAATTGCCCAGATGGTGTTTGTGCCCGTAGTACAGGCTAGTTTTGAGCTTGTCAGTGAATTTGACGACAGTGAGCGTGGCGATGGTGGCTTTGGTCATACCGGGCACCACTGAACCAGTTTGAAAATGGACTACACTTTAAAGGGTTATAAAGGGATGCTCTATTTTGGCGACTAAAAAAGCAAATAAACCAAAGTCAGTGGAAACATCGACTAAGCCATCTGAACCAGTGATCCATACGCTGGGGGGGATTACCATTGCCAAGATGAGTCTGTTGGCATTCCTCATTTGTGCATGTGTTCTGACCGTTGCGGGTATTTTGTCTAACAAATATTTTGTGGCACAGGTAAATGCCCAGCGCCATGATCTCCTCCAGGCCCAGGCTGACCATATTGCAGCTCACCTGGCTGGACATATTCAGGGTTATGTGGACGTTGTTGATAGTGTTCTGCGTGAGCCGGAATTGATTGATGCTCTGGAGCAAGGGAATACAGTTGCTCTCGATAACTGGAAAGCACGGTTTTCCGAGAGTTTTGCAGTGGCTCGTCGTTTGTATTTCGTTAGGCCCGGTGAGCATGATCCTGATACCGATGTAATACCTCCTGTTAGTTATGCTTGCCTAGATTTGGTACGGCATACCGAGAGCTCACCAGACGAAATGAGGATGGAAGTGCATCTCCTTGGACGAGAGCACCAGCATATAGATTTTGTACGGCCTGTCTATGGGGATGATGGCATCATTGCCAGCTTAATTGTCAGCCTTGAAACCAGGACGTTGCAGCCATGGCTGAAACAGCTGGTCTCGCAGGGTGTACACCTGGAGTTACAGCAGCGTGCTGATTCCGGTGGCGAACTTCTATTAGCTGCTCAGGGGCTCAGTGGTGTCCGGGAAGATGGTAAGCAATATGTCTCATTGATAGCAGGCACAGCCTGGCAGGTGGCTTTCTGGCCTGAGCCACGAAGCGTGGTACTCCCCGATGGAGCCTCTGCCGGTTTTTGGCTCGTGGGCGGTATTGCTGTTGCCATTATTGCAATTGTATTCCTTGTTTTCTCCTTGTTGGTAGGGCGTATATTACATTCTGATTTGACTAATTTGATTAAGAATTTTTATGACTGGAATAATCGTAAACCTATTCATAGTAGCTCAAATATGCGTATGGCTGAATTCAGGGAGGCTGTAGCAATAATGGATCAGCAAATGCAAGCAGCTGCTGTTTCCCGCTCCAAAGTAGCGAGTAATGACTCCAGGGACGAGGCGCAAAAAGCCGGGGAAAAAGTAAAGGAAGAGGTTATTGAAGAAGTGATGTTCATGGCAGATGGTGGTATCACTCTGGAAGAAGTTGATGACGACGATAGCGATGTCGCCAATGAGGATAAAAACAAGTAGGGATGAGTCACTGCACTGTTCCGGCTGCTATTTTCCGAGCCTACGATATCCGTGGTCTCGTTGGGCGGGATCTGACTGAAGATACTGTTTTCAAAATAGGTTGTGCAATAGGCAGTGAAGCCTGCCGACGGCAAATTCGAAGTATTGTAATAGGTCGGGATGCTCGTTCCTCCAGTCCCGCTTTATCAATAGCGCTTTCTCAAGGTCTGCAGTCTACCGGTATGGAAGTGGTCGATGTAGGATGCCTACCTACTCCCGCGCTCTATTTTGCTGCTCATCAGCTTGCCGCAGGCAGTGGCGTGATGGTGACCGGTAGTCACAACCCCATCGACTATAATGGTCTAAAAATTGTGTTGGCCGGTGATACACTTTGCGGCGAAGCCATTCAAAGTCTGTACCAGAGCACCATTTCTGGTGATTATCACCAGGGAACCGGTCGATTAACGCAGGCCGAAATTATTGACACCTATTCACATGAGCTGGTCGAAAATATTCAGCTTATGCGCCCCTTCAAGGTTGTTGTCGATTGCGGTAATGGTGTTGCGGGGTTGGTGGTTCCCCGGGTTCTAAAAGCTCTTGGTTGCGAGGTCTATGAACTATTTTGCGAACTGGAGAGTGATTTCCCAAACCACCACCCTGACCCAAGTCAGCCGGATAACTTGCAGGATCTGATTCAGACAGTAAAGCAACAGCAGGCAGATATAGGTCTTGCCTTTGATGGTGATGGTGATCGATTGGGGGTGGTTACTTCCAGGGGGGATATCATTTGGCCAGATCGTCTGATGATGCTGTTTTCTCAGGATGTTTTATCTCATCACCCTAATACCCGTATCATCTATGATGTGAAGTGTAGTGCTCAACTGGAGCAGGTCATTGATGCGGCTGGCGGCCAGCCCTTGATGGTGTGTTCGGGACACTCTTTTATTAAAGCGCAGATGCGGCAGCATGACGCACTGCTGGCGGGGGAGATGACGGGCCATATTTTTTTTGCTGATCGCTGGTATGGCTTTGATGATGCCTTGTATGCGGCAGCCCGTCTGTTGGAGATCCTGGCGAAAAGAGATTGTAGTCCTCAGGAGGTATTTGATGACTTACCCGGTGGCATCAACACACCTGAATTAAAAGTGGCGATGGCCGAGGGGGAGCCGTCTCATTTCATGTCGAAAGTATTGATGCACACAGAGGCTTTCGAAGGTGCTAGACTCACAACCATTGACGGCCTACGGGTAGATTATTCGGGTGGCTGGGGACTGATCCGGGCATCAAACACCACGCCCTGTCTGGTGCTGCGTTTTGAAGCCGACAGTTATGAAGTGCTGACTGAAATTCAGGGGCAGTTCAGGAAGTTAATTTTGATGCTGGCGCCAGACTTGATACTGCCATTTTGAAATATCTGTTTCATACAAGCGATTCTAAATAAGTGATAGCACATGAGTTTGAATACAAAAAAAGCCATTGATAATGCCCAGGTACTGAGCGAGGCGCTGCCTTATATTCGTCGTTTTTATGGCAAGACCATTGTGGTGAAATACGGTGGTAATGCTATGGTGGAAGACGATCTCAAAGATAGTTTTGCCCGTGATGTGATCCTGATGAAACTAGTGGGCATGAACCCTGTGGTGGTGCATGGTGGTGGTCCCCAGATTGGTTCACTGCTGGAGAAACTTGGCAAAGAGAGTCAGTTTTTTGAGGGGATGCGGGTAACCGATAGTGAGACCATGGATGTGGTGGAGATGGTACTTGGTGGCCTGGTGAATAAGGAAATCGTCAGCCTCATTAATCACCACGGAGGCAAGGCCGTGGGTCTGACTGGAAAAGATGCTCAGCTTATCCGTGCTCGCAAATTGACTTTTGAGCGGAATAACCCGGAGATGACTGCACCGGAGATTATTGATATTGGTCATGTCGGCGAGGTTGAATCCATTGATGGTGAAGTGGTGGATATGTTGATGAAGGGTGATTTTATTCCAGTGATCGCTCCTATCGGTGTTGGCAGCGATAATCAGTCCTACAATATCAATGCGGATTTAGTCGCCAGCAAGTTAGCTGAAACCTTGGAGGCGGAGAAAGTGATCTTTTTGACCAACACGGCAGGGCTTCTGGACCAGAAGGAGCAGGTATTGACCGGCCTGGACTCGCAGCAGGTGGATGGTTTGATTGCCGATGGCATCATCCATGGAGGTATGTTGCCAAAAATTCGCTGCGCATTAGCAGCCGTTGAAGCGGGAGTACGGAGTGCGCATATCATTGATGGACGGGTACCGCATGCTTTATTGTTGGAAATATTTACTGATGAGGGTGTAGGTACCCTGATCCAGAATACATAAGCCAGGGAAATCGGATGAGCAGCAGTAATCAAAAAACATCAAGACGTCAGCAGATTCTGGAAGCACTGGCTCATGAGCTGGAGGTTAACCCTGGTGCACGTATTACTACAGCAAATTTGGCCCGTGCGGTCGGTGTATCGGAGGCTGCGCTTTACAGACATTTCCCCAGTAAGGCAAAAATGTTTGAGGCTTTGATTGAGTTTATCGAGGATTCAGTTTTTAGTTTGATTAACCGTATCCTGGACGATGAGACTCACGTTGATGCGCGTTGTGAAAAAATTCTCTCGGTGTTACTGGGTTTTTCAGCGCGTAATCCAGGGATAACACGAATACTGATGGGTGATGCTTTGGTGGGAGAGACTGAGCGATTACGGCAGCGTATTGCACAGTTTTATGATCGCGTAGAGACTCAGCTCAAACAGGTACTGCGTGAAGGTCAGATGGCCGGGGATATTCCTGAGAGCACAAAGATTAGTGCTGTGGCTAATCTATTATTGGCAGTTGCCTCGGGGCAAATGAACCAGTTTGTCCGTAGTGGTTTTAATCGTGCCCCCACCGAATTGTGGGAGCAACAGTGGCCAGTGTTACGCCAGAGTATTTTTAACTCCTGAACTTGAGCCAGAGCAACGGATTTACTGCTGGTTTAATGACGTTTTTTTCTCATTAACTCACGGAAGCGTAGAATATCAGCAGCATATTTATTTCGCAGACTCTCTTGTTCATGGCGTTTTGACTGAATAAAGCCCTGCTTGTTGTTGACCTGTTCACGTACAGTTGCCATATCGGCCTTGAGTTCATCAGGTACGGGTTTCCCGTCACGCTCCAGACTGCTGGCACGCTTACGGTAGACGCCCAGTGACTCTTCCAGTTTCCTGATGCCTATCAGGGTGAGTTCAATATTTCCTTCAATAGATGCCAGTTGCCGATCACGGGCATCGGCAATATCCTGTTCTGAGGTATAGGTACCCAGCAATACCTGATCATGCCTGGTTTGTGCTTCCTTTTGACGTTGTGCTTCCGCTGCTTGTTGGGCCGCTCGCTCCTGTTGTTGTCTTGCTGCCTCTATTTCTGCCCGGGTTTTAGCGCGTTTTTTGACTTCGGTGATCCGTCCTTGCGTATCTCGTTTGCGGGTCTCCTTTTGTGCATATTCCGGGGGAACAGTATTACCGCATTCCTTCATGCCTTCATTGTTGGTCCAGCAGACAAAGCCGGCAATAGCAGCCTGAGGGACAAAGCCTAAGGATATGGTGAGTAGAAGCAGCGAGCTGTATTTTCCAAATCGTTTCATAATTAAACCTGTATAGTGATTAGCAATAGCTTATAAGACATATATACGAACAGTATACTGCCTTTTTTTCAAACTGCATTCTATTACCAGGATCAAAGTCGGCCTCCAAAATAGTGGGTTTTTTAGAACAATTACTGCTGTTCAGTGTTTCCCTGCTTGCCAACACCCTGTCGGCCTTTGCCGGTGGGGGCGCCGGTTTGTTGCAGTTGCCTGTGCTCATTTTCCTCGGGTTGGGGTTTGCGGTGGCCCTTGCGACTCATAAGGTAGCCAGTGTGGCCCTGGGGATAGGCGCGACCCTGCGCCATTTGAGAGAGAGTTCCCTGGAGCGCCGTTTTGTAGCATTCATCCTGGTCACAGGCCTGCCCGGGGTTGTGCTTGGTGCAAGCTTTATTCTGCAAGTGCCTGAACGCTTGGCTGAGATAGCACTGGGACTTTTAACTATGGGGGTGGGGATATATTCCTGGTTTAAGGCTGAGTTGGGACAGATACATACACCGCAAAACCGAGATGTGCGGGGATTAAGTATCGGTGGGCTTGGTTTGTTCAGTATCGGGGTGCTGAACGGCTCACTGACTTCCGGCACCGGACTTTTTGTGACTCTTTGGCTGGTACGCTGGTTCGGGCTGGATTACCAGCGTGCGGTAGCTTATACCCTGGTATTGGTGGGGATGTTCTGGAATGGTGGTGGTGCCCTGACTCTGGGCTTGTTGGGAGACATCCAATGGAGTTGGTTGCCGGCATTACTTGCGGGCTCTCTGTTGGGCGGCTATCTGGGCGCACATTTGGCGATTACCCGTGGTAATCGCTGGATCAAACGGGTTTTCGAGGTAGTGACCCTGGTGGCGGGAGTGACGTTGATTTTAGGACGCTTCTGATTAAGCTGTCGGCTCGAGGACGGCCTCCCGTTAGACACCATACTCTTTACGGTAGGCACGAATGGCTTGTAAATGCACTTTCATTTCGGGTTTGTCTTGCAGGTATTGAAGTAGTTCGTTCAGATTAATAATACTAATGACTTTGATGTCGAAGTTGGCCTCTACTTCCTGAATGGCTGATTGTTCGCCCTTACCTCGTTCCTGGCGATCCAGCGCAATCACCACACCTGAGGCCTTTGCACCGGCGGCATCGATGATATTCATCGCTTCCCGAATGGCGGTCCCGGCGGTGATAACATCATCGATAATGAGTACTTGACCATTGAGGGGGGCACCAACGATATTGCCACCTTCGCCATGAGTTTTTGCCTCTTTACGGTTAAAGCAATAGGGCACGTTACGCTCATGCTGTTCGGCCAGGGCAATGGCAGTGGCACTGGCGAGGGGAATCCCTTTGTAGGCAGGGCCAAACAGGGTATCGAATTCAAGGCCAGAGTTCTGTATTGCCGCTGCGTAAAACTGACCCAGGCGAGCAAGAGTTACACCATCGTTAAATAATCCCGCATTAAAAAAATAGGGACTCACTCGTCCGGATTTTAGTGTGAATTCGCCGAAACGTAGTACATCACTTTCAATGGCAAACTCGATAAAGGCCCTTTGATACTCTTGCATGCTAACTCCGTATGAAGGAAATCTTAAAGTCTCATTGTAACAATGCATTGGCGGCGATGGTATGGCTGATTGCTCTCTGATGCGATAAGCTGTGCAACCTTCATATTGCGGTATATATCATGCGAATTATTAGTGCCAACCTTAACGGTGTCCGCTCAGCGGCCAAAAAAGGTTTTTTTGAGTGGATGCTGGAACAGGGGGCGGATGTCATCTGTGTTCAGGAAACCAAGGCTCAGGAACATCAGCTCGATGAGGAGCAGCATTACCCAAAGGGTTATCACAGCTATTACTTTGATGCGCAAAAGAAAGGGTATAGCGGTGTCGCTCTGTATTGTAAGAAAAAACCGGATAAGGTAATTCGGGGTCTGGGTGAGGGCTTTGAAGACATGGATGCCGAAGGCCGCTATATTCAGGCTGATTTTGGCAAGTTGAGTGTGGCTTCTCTGTATTTACCTTCCGGTTCAGCCAAAGAGGAACGACAACAGGTTAAGTTTAGTTTTATGCAACGCTATACGGAACGACTGAAAAAAATGCGCCGTCAACGTCGTGATTTTATCATCTGTGGTGACTGGAATATCGTTCATAAAGAACTCGACATAAAAAACTGGAAAAGCAATCAGAAAAACTCCGGCTGTTTACCCGAGGAAAGAGCATGGCTGGATGAGTTGTTTGGGTCTTTGGGGTATGTGGACGCCTTTCGTGAGGTCAATCAAGAGGCCGGACAATACACCTGGTGGTCAAACCGTGGTCAGGCATGGGCAAATAATGTGGGGTGGCGTATTGATTATCAGGTAATCACTCCAGCTCTGGCTGAGCGAGTCAAGGCGGTAAGTATTTATAAGGCGCAACGTTTTTCAGATCATGCGCCTCTGATCGTTGAATATGATGGAATGCTTCCTTAAGATGCCGGATTGTGAATAACTCCATCCTACTGTCGGGGCTTTGTTTCGCTTGCCCGCTGGTGTAATGATCCTGGCAGTAAGGCTGCATTGATCAGTTCCTCTGGACTGGTATGTTGTTCCGATAATTCAATTAGCCCAACTTCTGCATCAACCTGAATTTTCGATTCGATATAAATTAATGAGGTAGTATCGATTTCACTTTGAATTCTCTGTGCCACATCCTGTGTGAAGATAGTTAAACCGTACCGTATACCCCCATTAGTGCAGTAAAGATTTAAGGGATTACTATAAATGCAATACACTTATAAGGAATGTTGTGTTGCCAGGCGTTAACAGGGTTTGAGGTCTGACTATTGAACTGGATGCATGGTCTCTACTAGCAAAGAGTGGTGATATAAATATGGAAAAATCAAGTGTAAGGGTGCATACTTTCGTTTAGTGTATTTTGCAGTATTTTGAATTGTTTTAGCATAAGGTATTTCATATGGACAAGGAACTACTTGTAAAGAAGTTAAAAGAACTTAAAGAAAAACAACAGCTTGTTGAACAGGCCTGGGAGAAAATTGGCAACAAGGGGCTGATCGACTTCTTTATCGAAATTATTCCTACAATGCTTAATGCCCAGCGGGCTAGTATCTTCGTTCTAGACCCGGAAAAGGAAAAAGTCTGGTTGCATAGTGGGACGGGTATCTCGGAACAGGAAATTGAGGTGCCTGCAAAAGTATCTCTTGTAGGCAAGGCTATTGATACCGGAAATACCCAGATAGCGTCACACCTTGAAGAGAAGGCGGGCTCCCATGAGGTCGTGGATATGCAGACCGGCTTCCAGACATACAATACAATCTGCGTTCCGATTCAAGGAGCAAAAGAAGATATCGTTACCGGGGCCATTCAGGTGCTTAATAAGAGTGGCCGAAAAGACTTTACTGATGAAGATGCTGAGTTGCTGTATAAATTTGCATTACAGTTAAGAAATAATGTGGAGCGAATTTTCCAGAAACAGGATTTGAGAAAAATCGCAGAAGAAATCAGGGCAAAAATCGCAAAAATTGAAAAGATACTCAACGAATAATAGTTTTTTTCCAGATTACTGTATTGAAAAAATATTAAATGCTGCCCAGGGCTCTTCTGCCTTGAAGTCGGCTTCTCGTACTGCGATGTAAAATTCAGGTAAGCCGGCAAAGGTCTGAACTGCTAGTTGTTTGTTTTTTATTTTGACGCGTTTTGGAATAGGCTTAGCGTACCCTTCCAGTGTTAGACTCACTTCCGCTTCGCCTTCCGCATTAAACCGGTATGTTCGGATCTTCAAAATACCATATTTGCTATTCCCTAGCGTGAGTGTCTGCCCAACAAAGACCCTGTTGGTGTACCAGAACCGGGGGTCATTACCCGCATTATTTTTTGGTTCCCAGTTTAGCTTACGAAGGGCTTCCAGACTTAATATCCCTAAAGGGTTCCCCTGGTATTTAATGGAGAAGTTTTCCGAACCAGCCGAAATACTTAGAGGGCGTTGGTTTAATTCTTCAGTCGGGTAGCTCTGCAATACTCTATGCGCGGCCACTTTACCATTACGTTTTACCGAAATGTCTAGTGCTGTCGGGCTACCATTTGCGGTGAAAGCATAGGCCTGCTGGGGGGAGAGTTGAATGGAAACGTGTTGCTCAGAGAGTTCAGCGAATAACTGTACCAGCCCAAGGGTGAAAATAAGAAAGATGGAGCCAATCACGGAAGCAGTCGATATTTTGGGGTGTGATTGCCTGAATATAAGGGCAATAATAACGCCGCCAACGATTGCGGAAGGGAGACCAATATTAGAAAAAATCTCAAGTAATCCCAAAGCTTAAAGTCCATTGTGGCCTGTGATTAAGGATAGTCTAGCATGCCTGTGGGCGAATAATGCTAGCTGGTTCACAGCTTTGCTCGGTCGTATTGAGATATATTTTCCTGCTAATAGACAATATTGACAGAATATGACTATATTTACTAAATAGGATTATGTGTCCTCAAGGCTATGGATGGAATTACGAGGTAGCAAATAAGATGTCAAACGGAAACGTTTCTGATAATCGGCGTAAATATAATCGCAATACCTTTGCGCTCGATGTTTATGTCTACTCTAATGATTTCGGCGATGACACTCCGGGTAGCCGGGTTCGGGACATTAGCCTGGAAGGTATTGCTATTGATCGCCCCCACCTGGGTCTGAAAACTGATCATACCGTTACCCTGTGTTTTTCCGGTGC
The DNA here is from genome assembly GCA_030640985.1 of Chromatiales bacterium. Taxonomy (GTDB): domain Bacteria; phylum Pseudomonadota; class Gammaproteobacteria; order Thiohalomonadales; family Thiohalomonadaceae; genus DAOWII01. Next base: position 4,880 of record DAOWII010000084.1, on the reverse strand, counting down.
CGATGAATGCGATCTTAGCAAGGTTATCCTCGCCAGGGTTATGCATGCCGATGAGGTGAAATTAGGCCTGAAGTTTGAAATGGTTGGTACAGAAGTTATATCGATATTACGGAGTCTGCTGAACTAATAGACGGTATCTTTGATATGCGATAACCTGCCCTCGCGATGTGCGGCAAGGGCAAGTAATAACCGAAAACTAGTTGACCTTAATCAATTCCACTTCAAAAACAAGCGTTGAGTTAGGCTTGATTAAACGCCCGGCACTGCGTGAGCCATAGGCCAGTGTCGAAGGGATATAGAGTTCATATTTGGCGCCTTCCCTCATCAACTGCAAACCTTCGGTCCAACCCTTGATAACACGATTCAGGGGAAAGGTAGCAGGTTGCTTGCGTTTGTAAGAGCTATCAAATTCTGTACCATCGATGAGTGTGCCGCGATAGTGAACCGTCACAGAATCCGTTGCCTTAGGCTTTTTGCCCTTCCCCTTCTGTAACACTTTGTACTGCAGTCCGCTGGGTAGCGAGACAACCCCTTTCTTTTTCATGTTCTGACTCAGAAAATCCTCAGCACCGTGGGCAGGGGAGATAAGTATGGCTGCCAGAGTAATAATGCTAAGAAGCGCCCTAAGCGGTTGGGTAATATTCATAAATGACCTTTAATAGTTGATTGTGATTGGAGCTGATTGTTTGGCAGGTGTATGGAGAATAAGTTCCACGATTCAAAGAATATTTGCTTATTTAGTCGGAGATATTATCAATATCTTCATAGGCTTCAGGGTTGAAGCGAGGCGTGCAAATGGCAAGAAAAACAAGATCGTTATTACCCGTGTTAGTGATTTTCTGCGGGCACTTTTCCGGAATAACTACGACATCACCGGTGGAAACTTCTTTGGCAGATGATTGATCCAGCACAACCTCACCCTGACCCTCGAGAATAATATAACGTTCAACAATCCCATGTAGCCGATGTAAGCGTGTTGTCTCACCGGGTTCAACCCGGGCGCGGGCGATGGACAGGTTCTCATCATCGTTTGAATTTAGCAGCTCAAGAATATGGCAGCCTTCTTCAAAAAAGAATTCAGTATTGGGATCGGGGTGGATGATTTGTGCCTTCATGGTTTAATTATATCATCAAGACGAAACCTGCATTTAACCCTGGTACAGTATTATTCCAGAGAGGGTGTTTCTGAGCGAATGAGTATCGATATCTATTTTTATGTATGAGAAAAGCCTGTCGAAATATTTAATATAAAAAATAACATGCTATCCTGCGTTTCTGCTAAATGTATGCCCTGCATTATTCTCCTGTATAAATATGTATCATGTTTCTGCCATTTTCTTTGGCTATATATAGTGCTGTATCTGCACTATGGATTATCTCTCTATCGGTTTTCCCATCTTTTGGGAAAGTTGCTACACCTGCACTAATGGTGAGCTTCTTTAGTGGTTGATTCTCCTTGTTCGGAAATGGGTGGCTTTCAATTTGTTTGCGTATATCTTCTGCTAGGATTGCGGCTCCTTCTTCTGATGTATCTGGCAACACCAGTACAAATTCTTCTCCACCATAACGATAGGCTTTGTCATCATTCCTTAGTCTCTCTTTTAACATAGTCCCAATGTCTATTAGTATTTGGTCACCAGCAACATGGCCATTTGTGTCATTGTAAATCTTGAAGTTGTCGACATCTATAAAAATTAAGGAAAAGGTATCTCCATGGCGCATAGAACGCTTAACCTCAGCTGAAAGGTTCTGTTGAAAATGTCTACGATTTAACAACCCGGTTAAGCCGTCTCTAATTGAAAGTTCATGGAGGGTGTTATTGGCTTCCTCCAGTTCTTCATTATTTATCTGGAGCTTTTCAATTAAGACACTGTTTTCAACTATCAGGCGAACCTTATCAAGTGCTTGATTTACAAGTAATGTTACAAGATCAAGATCGTCAAATGGTTTTATCAGATAGTCATACGCGCCAGCTCGAAGAGCCTTAACTGATGTTTCCAGCGAGGCATGACTGGTCATGATAATCACCTGGGTATCGAGATAGCGTTCCTTGATATCTCGCAATAACTCTAATCCACTCATCCCACTCATGCGGATATCAGCAATGACTAAAGGATAAGGGTCCTTGTTGAATAGTGACAAAGCTTCCTCACCAGTTGTAGCTATATCAACTTGATATCCTTCCTCAGAAAGGACTTCCCTTAATAGCGAGCACAAAGTCTCTTCATCATCTACAACCAGTATGCGTGCTCCATTTATTTCTGTCATTTCAACACCTTATGTTTTCGGTGGAATATGCAAGAATAGCTTATCTTTATATCTTCGATGAGGCTGAAAGTACATAGTATCTTCTCATTTAAGTACTATAACTCAGTTGTGGAGTTGTTCCTTTTTGATGACCGCGGTAACTTTTTTGAGCTCATAGTCGGCAAAGTCACAATGAAGCATACACCTTTTGTAACATTATTTACAATGCTGATATCACCCTGATGATCACGAACGATTCCAAATGTCACTGACAAACCCAATCCAGTGCCCTCTCCTGTTGGCTTAGTTGTAAAAAAGGGCTCAAAAATCTTTTGTTGAATCTCGGGGGGGATCCCTGGACCAGTATCGCAAACTCTGATCTCGATAGTTTCATCATCAAGCTGCCGAGTGCTTATTTTAACTTCACCCGGGGTTCCATCTAGCGCTTGCTGCGCATTGATGCAGAAGTTCATCAGTACTTGCTGGATCTGATTGGCATCAGCATAAACCAGGGGCAATTCATGAGCAAGTTCACGATTGAGTGCAACCTGATTAATAGTTAACTGATGATTAACTATATCGATAGTATCATTAATAACTTCATTAATATCTGTTGCCTCTTTATGAAATTCTTCTTGCCGGGAAAATTTAAGCAGATTATCTATAATGAGCTTGCATCGTTTGGTTTCTTTTTCAATGATTTTTAGGTTCTTATACAGGTTTGTTTCTTTATCCACCTTTCGCAGGGAAAGGTGCGTATAGCCAAGGATTCCTGTAAGTGGATTCTTTACTTCATGAGCTATGCCTGCACCAAGCTTACCAAATGCCGCCAATTTTTCTGCCTGCACTAATGCGTACTGTGCTGTTTTTAACTCTGCATCCCGATCGTGTAAGCCAAGTGCCATATGACGGAATGAACCTGCAAGATCACCAATTTCATCATTTGATTCAACATCAATCTCAACGTCAAAATTTCCCGTTCCAACCAGCTTCGTTGCTTCTGACAGTCGTTCAATTGGCCGAGTAATGCGTTGTGCCCAGAAAAAGCCCAGCATGGCAGCAAAGATCAATAAAAGTAGTGCAACCCAGGTCAGGTTGACCAGCAACTCTCTTGTTGTCAGATATGCGGCTGTACGAGGTATATGTACGCCGGCTGTTAGGTAATCTGTCTTTGATTGGGCGAATCCTGCCACCACATCCACGCCCTCTAATGTAGTATATTCCAGAGTGATAATGGGGCTTGTATTCGCATTGATTGCCCCAACCTTTTTCATGGCGTCTGGTGGGATCCAATCAATTTCTCTATTCTCCACTACACGAACAATATCATTATGGGCAAGCACCATGCCATCGCTGCCGATGATAAACGCATCATATGCATCTGAACGGCTTACGATATCGAGCATACTATCTAACCTTACCATGGCAGCTACTATTGTATTTTCCGGGATACCATCACCTTTAATCGCTACGGCTATTGTCATACTTGGAAGCTCTCTGGTAATGGTGGAGTTAACAACGTATATCGATTGATTCTTAATTTCATCAAATGGTATTGGATTATTTTGACGATAGGCTATTACATCGCTTTTTAATAATTGCGCTCTTTCAAGTGATTTGGCATCGTAAATGGCTATCTGCTCATCTCCATCTTCATAAAGGGTAACTGATACAAATTCACCAATATCCTCAAATAATTTACTCAGTAAGGTGCCTTTGTCTGACTGGGGTAAATTCGGATCAAGGATAATTCGGGAAAACAATAAGAGCCTTTCTTTATAGCCTATATGCACGGCATGCGCCTCTTCAACAACATGCCGTGCAATAATCGAAGTTAAATCATAAATGTACGTCGTTTTGTCACTGTGAAAAAGCGTGGCCATGGCATAAGTAATCATTCCCACCACCAGGGCTATGACCACAATTAAGGTGGTCATTAATTTAAATCTTATTGGGATATGAAACTTCATCATTCAATACCGGGTTTATAGGTTCTATATATCATATGTGTGGTGTAAGCAACATTTCCAATTCTGTCTGCCGCCTCAACAACAAAAAGATTCGCTCCTTTTCTTAGGTTTGCCTTATATTCAAACTCTCCCTTGCTTGTGAGTTTTAACTCATTACCATCCACATATACCTTCGCACCTGGCTCACTCTTTCCTTTGATTAAAAAGTCGCTCTCCATGGTTTCCTTTGCAGTAGTCACCAACTCAATCATTGGTGGAATATCATCTTTAGTTATCCTGATGTGACGAACTTCGCCAGAATATCCTTCTGCCCATTCATTCATGGCATTTACATACCAGTAATAATCACCCTGCCGTAAATTCCCATGTTCAAAACTCATCTGTGAAATTATTTCATCCGCCAAAACTTCATTGAATTCAGGGTCGCGAGCCAGGCGCAGACGGTAAGTATTGGAATTTTTTATTTCGTCCCATTTAAAGAGAACTTTTGTAGGTAAATCTCGGTAATAAAAATGTTCTTTATGAGAAGGTGAGATTAATCGCACTGGATCAGGGAGTAACTCGGGCTCACTCGGTATCTCACCTTCGCTCATCGTAACTGACTCAGTTTCTTCAATGATAACTGTTTTTCCTTGCGCCATTATCTTTGCTAAGCCCGAATAT
>DAOWII010000173.1 GCA_030640985.1 Chromatiales bacterium | reverse complement strand
GCAACCTTGTCACCCATCACGCGGATGGTTTCAGCCTTGGGGCCGATAAAGACGAAACCACTTTTCTCTACACGTTCGGCAAAATCGGCATTCTCAGAGAGGAAGCCGTAGCCGGGGTGGATCGCCGTGGCGTCAGATACCTCGGCTGCACTAATCAGTGCTGGCACATTCAGGTAGCTCTCAGGAGAGGGTGGTGGGCCAATACAGATGGATTCATCAGCGAGGCGAACATGTTTCAGATCTCTGTCGACGGTTGAATGAACGGCAACGGTTTTGATGCCCAGTTCACGACAGGCTCGCAGGATACGCAGGGCGATTTCACCCCGGTTGGCAATTACAATCTTCTCTAACATGGCGTTTATCTATTTTGCAGTTCAGTCAATGATGAAGAGTGGTTGGCCGAATTCTACCGGCTCACCATTTTCCGCCAGGACAGCCTTGATGGTACCGGCCTTATCCGCCTCAATCTGGTTCATGATCTTCATGGCTTCAATAATGCACAGGGTATCACCCACGCTGACTTGCTGGCCAACCTCTACAAATGCCTTGGCATTGGGAGACGCGGCCCGGTACAAAGTGCCCACGAGGGGGGAGTTCACGGCGTGTCCACTGGGGGTAGCACTTTCTGTGTTTTCCGTTGCTGCAGTAGCAGCTACCACAGGTGCGGCAGCAGCTACAGGCGCGGCGGCTGCCATCACAGGAGCAACATTCTGGCTGCTGCGGCTGATGCGCACAGACTCTTCACCTTCGTGGATTTCGATTTCGGCGATGCCGGATTCTTCCAGCAGTTCAATGAGTTTTTTTACTTTGCGTATATCCATGTGATACAACCTATCGTTCTATTTGTTAATTATCAGACAGCCGTTGAATGACTGCCTCCAGTGCCAGTTCGTATCCAACGGCCCCCAGGCCGCTAATGACACCACTGGCGATATCCGAGAAATAAGAGTGTTTACGGAAGTCCTCTCGTGCATGCACATTGGAGAGATGAATTTCAATAAACGGAATAGCAACTGCCGATAAGGCATCGCGTAATGCCACACTGGTGTGGGTAAAGGCCGCCGGGTTAAGAATGATGAAATCAATGCCTTGTTCCTGAGCCTCCTGAACACGATCTACCAGTGTGTGTTCGGCATTACTCTGGAATACTTCCAGCTCATGTCCTGCATCGGTAGCCGTTTTCTGCAAGTGGCCATTAATTTCATCCAGACTGGCACGGCCGTAGTGTTCAGGTTCGCGAGAACCTAACAAATTGAGGTTGGGGCCATTGAGCACCAGTATTTTGCTCATTATTTGTATCCTGCTCGCTCTGGGAGCGTATTTTGATTGTTTATTGTAATTTATACGCCTGTTTACCGTAGATAGGCACTTTTCTAGCACCAAAGCCAGTAAAGCAGGGTCTAAAATGGGGATTTTTACATAAAACCCGGTGATTTGTCCAGGAAATGTGAAATTGCCACCAATTCACGGCAAATGATGGCATGTTTGACACAATTCGTGCGTGAATGGGGTCACACTCTGGTTAAAACCACCTTTTTAGAAGGGAAATGTGTTTAGCAAGCAAGGGCTTTGGCGGCATGGGGCTGGAATTCATCTGCTTCCATGAAACCGACGGTACGGTAATTACGGCATTCTTCGCCATCTGTCCCAAAAAACAGGATAGACGGGGGGCCAAGTAATTTAAACTGTTTTAACAGGGCCTTATCCAGATCATCGTTGAGGGTGACATCGGCCTGTAGTAGTACGGCACTAGCCAGGGTCTGTTGCACGGCGGGATCAGAGAAGGTGTATTTCTCGAATTCTTTACAGGAGATGCACCAGTCGGCATAGAAATCCAGCATCACAGGTTTGCCCACTGCGCTGGCGGCAGCCACTTCCCGTTGTAAGTCGTCCGTTGATTTAATGGTCTTGAAGGTTAGATGTGTTTGCTGATTTGAGCCGCCACCAAGAGCAAGGCCTTTGAGTGGTTGCAGGGGATCGCTGCCACCGGCGGCGGCACCGATGAATAACATGGCGCCATAGATCAGGTAGACCAGTCCCAGGCCCTTCCATAATTTATGCCAGCCAGAGGTGCCTTCTTTCAGTGGTTCCAGTGCACCCATGTAAGCGGCACAAATTACCAGCATCAGCGCCCACAACATCATGGTAACGGCTGCAGGAATAATACGTTCCAGCAGCCAGATGGCTACGGCCAGTAACAGCACACCAAATACGGACTTGATTGTATC
>DAOWII010000082.1 GCA_030640985.1 Chromatiales bacterium | reverse complement strand
TAAACGTTACTTTACCATTGGTGAAGTTGGTGAGCTCTGTGGTGTGAAACCTCATGTGCTACGCTACTGGGAGCAGGAATTTCCCCAGCTTAAACCCGTCAAACGTCGTGGCAATCGTCGCTATTACCAGCGCCATGATGTGGTCATGATTCGCCAGATCCGTAGTCTGTTGTATGAGCAAGGCTTTACCATTGGTGGTGCCAGGCAACAGATGGAGAATGACACAACGAGCAGTCCTGACAATCTTGATCTGGATAAGTCTGTTATCCAGCAGCTTCGTGCTGAATTGGAAGAAGTACTACAAATCCTGAAGCACTAATTAATATTAATCAATTAATCATCTATTTTAGCGATTCCACTCCTGCTGGATCTGGTGTATTATGTGCGCCGCTGTTTCGACAGCATAATTAAGTCCCTCAAGCGGCGCTGGCTGTGTTGGAAAAGGAACTCAAAATGCTCATTTACTCATTGTAAACTGCACTTTTTAGTACCTTATCCGCCTTGTCATCATCCATTTGATGAACTTAATTAAAACTCCCTTTTAAAAAACCAGTTTTCGGGGCGTAGCGCAGCCTGGTAGCGCACCTGCATGGGGTGCAGGTGGTCGGAGGTTCAAATCCTCTCGCCCCGACCAATTTTCAAACATTTCTATCATCATTTAGGTCGCGCCATGGTTTAGTCCTCCGACCACCATGTGGTCGAGGTAGATTCACCACATCCTTGTGGTGTCCCCTGCGGGCAGCCTGCGGCTGTCCCGTTTTGATCCCGTCAAAACGGTCGAATCCTCTCGCCCTGACCAATTTCAACTAACGACTCTGAACACTGTCCTATACTCTATGCTTATAGATAATTTGTCGGTATGCTCAGAGCTGCCGTTCATTATAATAAAAATGCGAGGGTATCATGGATAAGGAAACCATTATTCCTGACGTGAGTCAGACGATTTCAGGGGCTTTTCGTGAGCGCTTGAGTCGTACACCAGATAAAACTGCCTATCGTCAATATGATGTGGCGAATCAGTCCTGGAACAGCTCCACCTGGGAACAAATGGCCACAGAAATAGCGCGTTGGCAGGCGGCTTTTGCCAAGGAAAACCTTCAACCGGGTGATCGCGTCGCATTGATGCTGAAAAACTGCCGGGAGTGGGTGGTGTTTGATCAGGCGGCACTGGGTATGGGTCTGGTAACTGTTCCCTTGTACCTGGATGATCGACCTGACAATGTTGTTTATATTCTCAAAGATGCCAATGTAAAACTGCTATTAGTGCAAAACAGTGAACAATGCCGACGTTTACTGCAATGTGAAGAGTCTCCTGAACAATTGCAACGAATTATCAGCCTGCAACGTGTAACTGAAAATGAGCAACCCAATGACCCTCGTCTTGAATCCCTGGCCGATTGGTTGTTTGGCACGAATGGTGAACTACAGACACGGGAAACAGCCGCAAATGAACTGGCCAGTATAGTTTATACATCGGGCACCACCGGTCGTCCCAAGGGTGTCATGTTGAGTCATCGGAACATCCTGGCAAATGCCTACGCTTCGTTACAATGTGCTGATGTGGGGATTAATGATGTGTTTCTTTCATTTTTGCCACTCTCGCATACGTTGGAAAGAACCATTGGTTATTATCTAGCAATGTTGATTGGAGCAGAGGTGGCCTACGCCCGCTCCATTCCCCAGTTGGCAGAGGATTTACTTACCATCAAACCGACAGTGCTGGTTTCTGTGCCGCGTATTTATGAAAGGGTGTATGGGAAAATACAGGATGGTCTGGCAGAAAAATCACCTGTCGCACGTAAACTCTTTACGCTGGCAGTGAACGTCGGCTGGGCACGCTTTGAATTTCAGCAGGGTAGACGTATGTGGTCTCCACAACTGCTGTTATGGCCCCTGTTAAATAAACTCGTTGCTAGCAAGGTAATGGAAAAACTCGGTGGTCGTATCAACGTGGCTCTTTGTGGTGGAGCCGCACTTTCCCCCGATGTGGCTAAACTTTTTGTCGGCCTCGGTTTACCGCTTATTCAGGGGTATGGTTTAACGGAAACCAGCCCTGTAATTTCGGTTAATCGCGTTGAAGACAATATTCCCGCCAGCATTGGTACTCCACTGCCAGGTATTGAAGTACGTATCGGCGAGAATGATGAACTGCAAAGCCGAAGCGCCTGTGTAATGCTGGGCTACTGGAACAACGAACAGGCCAGTAATGAGATTATGATGGACGATGACTGGCTACGTACCGGCGACAAGGCGCGTATCGATGATACCGGTCATATTTTTATTACCGGTCGTTTGAAAGAAATTATAGTACTGTCCAATGGTGAAAAAGTCCCACCTAATGATGTCGAAATGGCTATTGCTCTGAATGGTCTGTTTGATCAGGTGCTGGTGATTGGTGAGGCGAAACCGTATTTGACAGCGTTACTGGTACTTAATCCGGAGCACTGGGATAAATTTGCTGAAAATCAGGGTGTTGATCCAACAAATGCTGAAAGCTTGAGCAATACCGACGTACTGAAAGCAGTATTACAAAGAGTAAATGCCCAAATGCAGGCCTTTCCCGGCTATGCCCAGATCCGAAGAATATCACTTTACCTCGAACCCTGGTCCATCGAAGATGGTTTACTCACCCCGACATTAAAAGTTAAGCGTAATCGTATTATTGAACGCTTTTCCAATATTATTGATGCAATGTACAAAGGACACTAATGATGACAGAAACAGGCTTGCCCGAAGGGCGTATTCCGATCATAAGAACACCAGCAAGACCTATGGATGCTAATAAAGGTGGAAGTATTTTCGGTGGCTGGATTATGTCACAGGTAGATATTGCTGGTAGTATTCCCGCCGAGTTACGAGCACAGAGTCGTATTGTTACTCGAGCAGTAACTTCGTTTGAATTTAAACAAGCCGTTTTCGTCGGTGATTTGATCAATTGTTATGCGGAAGTGGTGAAAGTAGGCCGTACCTCACTAGAGGTTTTTGTTGAAGTTTATGCCCAACGTATTTGTGACGGGAAAATTGAGTGTACGAAAGTTACTGAGGCAAATGTTGTTTACGTGGCCATTGATGAGAACCGGCGACCCCGGGCTATTTCCACCGGATAAAAATAATTTATCCGGTGCAATATGTAATGCTGGGGGTATTCTCAATTCGAGAAAAATAGAAAAGGAGTTTTGGTAATGTCTGTTCGTTACAAGTATCTCGCAGCGAGCCTTGTTGCAGTATCATCCCTCACGTTTTCACTTAATGCTGGTGCCGCTGGTTTTGCTCTCATCGATCAAAGCGCCAGTGGCATGGGTAATGCCTTTGCCGGTGGCTCTGCCAGTGCAGAAGATGCATCCACAGTTTTTTTTAACCCGGCAGGCATGATGCAATTGGAGAATGATCAGTTTGTGGCCACGGCCCACTTTATTATGCCTCAAGCTAATTTCTCCAATCAGGGCTCAAGTTATGACCCTGATGCATCTGGTACTCTTCTTGTGGGGAAAGACCAGGATGGCGCTCAGCCAGCCTTAGTTCCCAACTTTTATTATGTCCGTAGTTTACAAAATGGAATGAAGTTTGGTGTGGGAGTGAATGTACCTTTTGGTCTCGCCACCAAATATAATAAAGATTGGGTTGGTCGCTATCACGCCGTTGAGTCCCATCTACAAGCACTGAATATCAATCCCAGTATCGCAAAGCAGTTTAACGATAAACTGGCCGTAGGTTTTGGTCTAAATGTTCAGCGTATAGACGTTAAATTAAGTAGTGCAATTGATTTAACTTCACTATGTGAGTTTGCGGTATGTGGAGGACCATATCCTGACGGTTTTGCTGATCTTACCGGTGATAGCATAGGCTATGGATGGAACGCAGGCCTAACCTACGAAATAAGTCCTGAAACCCGAATGGGCCTGGCCTATCGCTCAAAAGTGTCTCAGGATGTAGATGGAAATGCGGACTTTACGATTCCCTCACCACTTGATGCGGGTCTAGCCCCCTTATTCACCGACACGGGCCTGAAGTCTTCTGTAGACCTACCAGCCACTCTGTCTGCCAGTGTTCAACACCGGATGAGTCCCAGTATATCATTGGTAGCCGATGTAACCTGGACCGGCTGGAGTAACTTTCAAGAACTGCGCATTGACTATGACAACCCTGTCCAGGACGACACAGTGACCACTCAAGCCTGGGAAGACAGCCTGCGCATTGCTATGGGTGCGAACTATCGTCTCAATAACCAGTGGTTATTACGTACCGGCTTTGCTTACGATGAAAGCCCCATCCCTGATGATGAACACCGCACTGCTCGTATTCCAGGTAATGACAGGCGCTGGCTTGCTTTTGGTTTTAGCTACGAAGGCGCCAATAATATCACCGTGGATGTCGGCTACACTCATTTATTCATCAGCGATGCCACTGTCAATAACACTTTGGAAATCGAAGAAAATAGTGGCCTCGGAGTTAGCACAATGGATGCAACTTTATCAGGAACATTCGAGGATTCTGCTGACACCATCAGTGGTCAGGTGGTGTGGAAATACTGATCCATTCTGTATCCCAGTTAATTGCTATGTACCGAAGGCCCGGCATAGTCCGAGCCTTTTTCTTTTTAGAGATAGCCAATTCTCCTGGGCGAATTGAAATGTTAGGATAAGCTCTCTATTGGTTAATGAAATTTTCAGTATGCGTGGTCGGTTTATAAGCCTTGAAGGCTCCGAAGGTAGTGGCAAGAGCACCAATCTTGAATATATCCAGCAATGGCTGATGCAGGTGGGAAAAGAAGTTGTTCTCACCCGTGAGCCAGGGGGCACCTCTCTGGGGGAGTCCATTCGAGAACTGCTGCTGGACAAAAAACAAACAGCCATGCTCGATGATACCGAGCTATTGCTGATGTTTACCGCACGGGCCCAGCACATTGGCGAAGTGATAGAGCCGGCTCTCGCTGCGGGTAAATGGGTACTCTGTGACCGTTTCACCGATGCGACCTATGCCTATCAAGGCGGGGGCAGGGGCATTGATACCTCCAGGATTGCTTCTCTGGAGAACTGGGTACAGGGCGATATGCGTCCGGATCTTACGATTTTGCTGGATATCCCGGTGGAACAGGGTCTTAAACGCGCCAGCCAGACCGGCGCACCGGATCGTTTTGAGCAGGAAAAAACAGCGTTCTTCGAGCGGGTGCGTGCTAAATATCTGGAAATGGCGACTCTGGAGTCAAATCGCTATCGAGTCATTGATGCCACCCCATCACTGGCACAGGTACAGCAATCTATCGATGAGATGTTAACTGCATATGTTAAACAGCCCTAAGCGTGGATAGAGAGTCTTGAGCGTATATAAAAAGGCATGAGCAGCTTCAAAGGCAAACCCTATCCATGGCAGCAAGCAATATGGCATGGGCTTATTTCCCGTCATAAAGCGGGCAAGCTACCACACGCCCTTTTATTCGCGGGTTCGGGTGGGATGGGAAAACAGCATCTGGCATGGGCCTTTGCTCAAGCCGTTTTGTGTGATTCGGTTCAAGATGAGGGTACCGCCTGCCAAACCTGCCGTAGTTGCCAGCTTTTCAATGCGGGAAATCACCCTGATTTTCAGTGGCTTGAGCCAGAAGAGGAGGGTAAAGACCTCAATATTAAGCAGATCCGTGCTCTGGCCGGCTCTCAGGAGCTAAAATCGCAATATTCAGGCTACAAAGTGTTGGTGCTACATCCCGCAGACAAAATGAATGCCAATGCCGCCAATGCGCTACTGAAAACATTGGAAGAACCAACGCCAGGAACCCTGATTATTCTTTGTAGCAGTCGTCCAGGCGCACTTCTACCTACTATTCGTAGCCGTTGCCAATTACTGACCTTTAAACCACCAGCTGCATCTAAAGAACTAAATGCCTGGGTGATGCAACGGGTAAATAAGGCAGAAAATCCTGAATTACTGTTATCACTGGCAGGAGGCGCACCCCTTGCCGCTGTTGCGCTTGTTGAAGAGGGAGCTCTAGTCTCCCGTCAGTGTCTGTTTGATGGGTTTGAAGCGTTGAGAAAAACACAGAGCGATCCCGTATTGCTTGCGGCAAATACGCTTGAATATAACCTGGAGCAGGCGCTAAACTGGCTGTACGGCTGGTATACGGATATGATTCGACTCAAAACATCCCCCAAAGATGGGATAATATTAAATCCCGATTTACTTACACGCTTGCAAGCTTTGGCGGTTAGCGTAGACTTAAGAGGTCTGCATATGCAGTTACAGCACGTGCAGGAGTCCATTAGTCAGGCTCGGTCTCATGCCAATGCCCAGCTATTACTGGAAGATGTGTTTATTGCATGGGCCCAGGCGGATAAGTCGCCGGTCCGTATCAGTGTATAAAAAATGAATTATTTAGGGTAAATGACTATGCAACCAGGTGCCGCAGCTGGCCGTCAAGGTATCATGTCTCTGACAATCAAGGACAAGAGTGCCTTGTATGCCGCCTACATCCCTTTCGTAAAAAATGGTGGTCTGTTTATTCCGACTAACAAACCTTACAAATTGGGCGATGAAATTTTTATGTTACTAACTCTGATGGAAGAGACGGAAAAACTTCCTGTTGCGGGAAAAATCATCTGGATTACCCCCAAGGGCGCACAAGGTAATCGCGCCGCTGGCATTGGTGTGCAGTTTGGAGAACAAGATTCTGGCGCCGCACGTAATAAAATCGAGACCTATCTCGCCGCCGCCCTGAAATCAGACCGTCAAACCCACACCATGTAAGTATGGTTCCTCTTGCTTTCACCTCATTACAATAGTGTGAGGTTGTGTTTTATTAATCCTTATGACTTCATTACTTGTTGACTCCCACTGTCATCTTGACCGCCTTGATCTGAAGGGTTTTGATAACCAGTTACAGGGGGCACTTGATCATGCCAGAGAGCATGGCGTTAAACACATGCTCTGTGTTGCGATTAACCTTGAAGCCTATCCTGAAATGCTTGCACTGGTTGAAGCGTACCCAGATATCTTTGCCAGTGTCGGAGTACACCCCAATGAAACCGACGGCAAGGATCCTGATGCCGATGAGTTGGTAAAGCTCGCAACGCACCCCAAGGTTATAGCTATTGGTGAAACCGGGCTCGATTATTTTCGTAGTAACGGAGATCTGGAATGGCAAAGGGTGCGTTTTCGCAACCATATTGAGGCTGCAAAAAAAGTAAATTTACCACTTATTATTCACATGCGGGATGCTAAAGAGGACACTCTCAAGATACTGGCAGAAGAGGGTGCCGAGCAGTGTGGGGGAGTCATGCATTGTTTTGCGGAAGACTGGGAAACGGCACAGCAAGCGCTTGCACTAGGTTTTTATATTTCTCTTTCTGGTATTGTGACCTTTAAAAATGCCCTTGCATTACAGGAGGTCGCGCAAAAAGTACCACTGGATCGTTTATTAATTGAAACAGACTCACCCTATTTAGCGCCAGTTCCTTTCCGTGGAAAAAGTAACCAACCGGCTTATGTGCGTTATGTAGCAGAGAAGATTGCTGCGTTACGGGGTATAGCGCTGGACGAAGTGGCAAACCGTACGACAGAGAATTTCTTTCAACTATTTCAGGCCAAAACCTGACTGGTCATTCATCTGTAAGATCTTGTTGCATCTTCATTAGGCCACCATCCAGTACACAGGCATCAATACCTTTCTCTGTTAGAAGGTAGGCTGCTGAAGCGCTACGTCGGCCAGTGCCACAATAGATAATATATTTTCCATCATGGGCCAAACTGGTAATTTTATTACGCAAATCGGCAAGAGGAATATTGATGCCTTCAGGTATACCATCATTTTTATACTCACTTTCCAGTCGTACATCCAGCCATACCGCACCATTGCTGACCATTTTCTCTGCATCGGAATAATTAACGGTTTTAACCACGGGCGCTTTTAATAATTCATCAAAATCATTCTTGGCCAGGCAAATCAATTCGCCATCGCTCAACATTTTAATAGTGGCATTACGCTGTGAACCGGAAATAAGCGCTTCCTCACCGAAAGAGCTGCCCGCTGCCAATTGAGCCAATACTGTTGGGTCTTCTCCCGGGTTCATTACACGACTGACGCTACATTGGCCCTTGTTAATGTAATAGTAGTAATCACCTTCATCGCCCTCGTAGATTACCGTATCGCCTTCCTTGTATTCACGGGGTTCCATTTTCACTAACAAGGCCTGGATATTGCCCGGTGGAACATGATGGAATATCTTTGAGCGCAGAATATTGGTCATCCAGTCGCTACCATCTGACATATCATCATCTTTATTTGATGCGGTGATTTCTGAAACTGCCAGGCTGGCGTTTTCCCCCCAGGTTAACAGAATATCCAGATATTCATTATCAATGGAAAAATACTTAATCGGTGTTTTGGCTGTTGCTGTGACCTGTCGAGGCAGGTGATGATCGATAGGGAAGCGGGCCGGTCGGGTTCTTTCCTGTATCATTTTTGTAGTGCCATTACCGTCATCAAGTTCCAGTTTCCCGGCCAATAAGTAATAGGTACGATCATCCCTGTCCCCTTTTTTGAAAAGCACTTTCCCGCGGAGAAGTGTTTCCACATAAGTATTGTTCATCAAATCCAGTATATTGTCTGCTGTCAATTGAGAAATAGGGACAAGCTGTTTTAAATAGTCAGGGTGGACACGCTGTGTATGTTTTGTCATATCTGCTTATATTTTATTTAGATTGTTTTGTTTATTATTGGAAGTAATATCAATGCGTTAACTAGTATAGCTAATGCTCATTATAAGTTCAGGATGATACTCGTCATGGAGAAGTATCTCAATTATATTGACGGGTATACATGAGATACATCACGTTTATAGATCCTGTCCTAAACTGGTTGATAGCTCGAGCGCTTCGAGCGCACAATCAAGCCGCGAGTCCGGTGTATAAAAGTGCGGTGAAAAGCGCACACCACCTCCGCGTTGGGCACAAATAATACCATGTTGAGTTAATCGCCGATGCAAATCACTACTATCTATTTTTACATGCCGAAAAGTCACGATACCGGCATAACGCTCATTAGTTGTAGAGGAAAGTATTTCGATGTCAGGAATGTCCGCCAGTCGTTGGTGCAGCATTGAGGTTTTAGCTAGCACAGCACCCTCAACATTATGCATTCCATAGTTGAGCAGGAGCTTGAGGCTGGCCGATAAAGCATGAATAGCCACCATGTTGGGGCTGCCACATTCAAAGCGCCGGGCGGAGGAGGCGGGAAGCCACTCCTGTTGCTCATAATCACCTATAGCTTCGACCATATGCCAGCCAAACTGGGTCAATTTAAGCTGCTCGCGCAGCACTTTTGTGCAATAGAAAACACCGAGCCCCTCAGGTCCGAGCATCCACTTGTGCCCATCAGCAGCAACAAAATCTGCATGGATATCCTGCACATCCATTTCAACAGCACCCAGACTCTGAATAGCATCCACACAATACAAGATACTATTTGCCTTACAGTGCTGACCCAGACGTTTTAGATCCATGCGCAGGCCGCTGGCATATTGCACTGAGCTGATAGCCAGCAGGCGTGTATTTTCATCCATTTGTGCAATCAGGGCATCTTCAGGGCTACTATCAGTGCCCAAATCTACCTGACGTATGGTGACACCCTGGTCGGATAGAGACTCCCAGACAATGCGATTAGAAGGGAACTCCTGATCACTGATAACGATATTATCGCCAGCCGTCCAGTCCAGGCCGTAGGCCACAAAGGAGAGTCCCTCAGAGGTATTCTTAACCAGTGCGATATCATCCGCAGACGGTGCATTGAGAAGCTGCTGCAATTGCTGGCGTAAATATTTCTCAGTCTTTGCCCAGTCCAGATAATTTTGTGAGCCCTGAACCATGTTTTCATCGGCAAAGCGTTTAACCGCCTCAGCGGTGGATCGGGGCCAGGGGGAAACTGCGGCGTGATTAAGGTAAATAATGTCATCCCGTAACGGGAATTCGTGGGCAAGATCCATCAAAAACACCTTATTTTCATTGAGTTGGCTAACTTTACCTTAAACCGGACACACCTAATAGTGCGCATAATGTATATTATGTAAAGTAGCAAGAGTGACTGTATATTCACATATAGAGCTCCAGCCCTGCCACCGCCCAGGTTAGTTTAATTCCAGAAGGTTCTTTTCCGTAAGCTGTTCATCATAGATCAGCCCTGCTACCTTCATGGGCATATTTACTCGCAGATAATTACTGGTCCAGCCATTTTCACCGGCCTCAACCAATACCTGTTTTATTTTCCCCAACTGGCTTTGGATAAACTCTTGCCGACTATCCTTGCCCTGGTTACGAAGAATGGAAGCACGTTGCTTCTTGACTGACTGTTCTACTTGCTCATCCATATTGGCCGCTGTCGTGCCTTCACGGATGGAAAATGGAAATACGTGCAGTTTGGCAAAATGGATTTCAGAAACCATTTTCAGGGTTTCTCGAAACTCCAACTCCGTTTCGCCGGGAAAGCCGCTAATAAGATCGGTGGCGATAGCTACATCAGGCCGGACTTTTCTGGCCCGCTCAGCGACATTGTAAACCTCTTCGATGCCATGGCCTCGCTGCATACGTTTTAACACACCAGGTGAACCACTCTGGATAGATAGATGCAAATAATCGCAAATACGTTGATCCGCAAAAACATCGAAAAATGCCGACTGTATAAATTCCGGCCCCAGGGATGATAGCCTGATACGCGGCATACGGGTTTCACTGAGAATGCGCTTAAGCAGTTCGTGAATACGGCTTTGTTGTGCATTATTTGTGTTATCACAACCCCAGGCAGCAAGGTTAATCCCCGTTAATACTATCTCCTTGATACCCAATTGCTCTGCTTCTTTTATGTGCTCAATGATAGAGTCGGCAGGTACGTTGCTATGAGTACCACGGGCAATACGAGTGATACAGAAACTACAGCTATTGTCACAACCTGTTTGAATAGCGATTGGCAAACGAGTACGTGAAGTTAGAGGAAATGGCAGGTTTTTTGTATCAACCCCGAAGTGTTCGAGCATCTGGGTCTCCTGCTGGAACACCAATAGCTCATCATTGGCAGCCCATTTGTCTTGCTCAACGCGGGTGCTACACCCGACTACAGCTACCTGTTTTTGTTTTTTCTTTGCAGTATTTGCCTGTTGATGGGATTTCCGATCAGCCTCGGCAGTTACAGTGCAGGTATTAATCAGAACATATTCAGCCACTGTTTCATCACTCACCACGGCATGACCCGCATTTTCAAGCGCCGCACCCATGCGGGCTGAATCCAGCCAGTTCATTTTACAGCCCAGTGTACGAATAAAGAATTTCACTGATCACATTTCTCTATTTATTCAGTGCTAGTTAGAGTCACCGTTTTTTTCTGACACACAAATTAGTTCGCGCAATACCGAGGTTGCATAACTTCCAGCAGGCAGAAAGAAACTGAGTTGCAGAGTGTTATCATCATCCAGGAATAGCCAATCCAGTTCTCTGATGGGAACACGTAATGCCCGGCGCGCCTGGTTCAGCCCCATATTTTCCAGTCCTTTCTGCCACTTATTCAGGTGACCAATAGTTTCGTTCTCCAGCTGCCCAGCTTCGTCGACCGCGGACAGGCGCCCTCTTCCCCACAATGGTCCCGTCGGGTGTATGTCCATGCTGTCCATCCGTTGAATTATTTCCTTATCCACCAACTCGCAGGTAAAAAAGCTGCCACTACCATCCAGCTGCAAGGCATCGCCGACAATGGCTGCATTCCAGTTACCCGCCTCTATCCGTTTGGATAACACTTTATTAAATAAAAACGAACGTGCAGCAGAAAGATAAAGGCCACGCTTGTGCCGATCTTTAATTCGCTTTCCGTTAAACATTTCCTCGGCACGCATCAGATTGCCTGCATCACGACCAAATCGTTGTGAGCCGAAATAATTAGGGATGCCTTTCGCTTTTATTTTTTTCAGGCGTTGTTCAAGCTCATCTTTATCACCCTCTAACTCACGCAACATTAGAGTGAAATGGTTTCCTTTTAATGTTCCACGGCGAAGCTTTCGACTATGTTGCGTTATTTCCAGGATCTGGATGTCGTCGTTTTCCAGAGACGAAAAGTCTGGCATATCTTTTCCTGCCAGATCCAGACTAAACCATTGTGTGGTGACGGCATTACGGTCCTTGAGTCCGGCATAACTGACATCGGCACTTCGCACACCTGCCACTCTAGCTAATTGTCTCGCAAGCCATTCCGTGTTGGTGTTACGCTTTTTAATATGTAACAACAGGTGCTGCCCCTCACCTGAGGGTTCAAGGCCCAGTTCCTCGTCCACCTGAAAATCTTCTGCCGTTGAACGTATGACCGCTTTTGCCATGGGCATGTCATTAGCATAAGCCCAATTCAGATTGAATTCTGGCATGTCGGTTTGTGGGCTTGGCTCAGACATTGATTTACATTTTTGACTTAAATAGAGGCGTTAGTCAGTGGAGTCAATTAAAACAACTGCATAACAGGCAATACCTTCCTTGCGGCCGGTAAAGCCCATTCCTTCGGTGGTAGTCGCCTTTATATTGACAGCATCCACAGGCAGCTCCAAATCTTCACTTAGATTTCCCCGCATACTTTCAATGTGCGGAGCCATTTTAGGCGTCTGGGCCACCAGGGTTATATCAATATTATTAACGATGTAATTACGCTGCTTCAATTGCTCCAGCGTGCGACGTAATAAAATACGACTATCGATGTCCTTTAATGCTTCGCTATCATCGGGAAAGTGCTTGCCAATATCGCCCAGTGCTGCCGCACCAAACAAGGCATCGCACAAAGCATGAATCAAAACGTCACCATCGGAGTGTGCCAACATACCATGGCTATAGGGGATATTCACGCCACCGATAATTATGTGATTCCCTTCTCCAAATTTGTGTGCATCAAAACCGTGTCCAATTCTCATGGCGTTAATCCTGTAATTTATGTCAGTTTATTCTGGCTAATGACTATTGGTTAATGCCTGTTACTAATTGCATTTACTAACAGTTCTAACTTTCCTGTAATTGCAGATAAAACTCTGCCATCTTTAGATCAGCGCGGTGAGTAACTTTAATATTATCGCCATGCCCTTCCACCATGACTGGCATCTGCCCACTATGTTCCATAGCCGAAGCATCATCAGTAACCAGGTAGTTATCAGCAATTGCATTTTCCAAAGCTTTTTTTAACGCACCTACACGAAACATTTGCGGTGTCAGGGCGCGCCACAGGCCCTCACGTTCCACCGTTTCTTCAATGACATGTTGCGCATTACTACGCTTCACTGTGTCACTTACCGGCAAACCTAATAGCCCTCCTACTGGATGACCAGCAAGGCTGCTTATTAATTTACTTATGTCAGCATTACGCACACAGGGACGGGCGGCATCATGCACCAATACCCAGTCATCATCAGCGGCAAATTCAGCAAGGGTATTTAGAGCATTGAGTACGGAATGACAACGCTCCTCGCCTCCAGGAGCCACATGCAGGGGTATGTCGAGATTTATTTCAAGTTCAGGCCATTGTTCATCAGCGTCTGAAATGGCTACCACAATCCCTGAAAGTTCCGGTTGTGCTGCCAGGCGCTGCAAACTGTGCTCAATAATGGTTTTGTCATGAAGTTTCAGATATTGCTTGGGGATATTTGCCCCCATACGCTTGCCCCCACCGGCCGCAGGGACAATCGCCCAACACCTGACTGTTGTTTCGCATTCACTCATTTTCATTGACCGAATTGTCGTCATGTACAACCTGATAAAAAGTTTCACCCTTTTTGATCATACCCAGTTCGGTGCGAGCGCGTTCCTCAATGGCTTCCAGACCCTGCTTCAAATCCAGGACCTCAGCTTCCAGGCTAGCGTTACGATCTCTCAATTCGTTATTATCTTTCTTCTGTATTTCAACAGATTTTTGCAGGCGCCACACCTTACTGAAACTGCCATCACCGAACCAGAGCGGGTATTGCAGCAGTAAAAACAATATAACAAGTATGGCGGTTATAAATCTCATTTCAAAAATTGCTTCCCGTAAAACAAAAACACCTGGAGTGCTTGGCGCAGTCCAGGTGTTTTTGTTTCACTGCCCGCTTATTATCCAGCGAGGTTATAAAATGCCTCACGTCCTGGGTAGCTGGCTTTTTCACCCAGGTTTTCTTCAATTCGTATCAGACGATTGTATTTGGCAATACGATCTGAGCGTGACAAGGAACCGGTTTTAATTTGACCCGCACCAGTCGCTACTGCCAGATCGGCAATGGTAGTGTCTTCGGTTTCCCCCGAGCGGTGTGAAACCACCGCGGTGTAACCGGCATCCTTCGCCATCTGAATAGCTTCCAGGGTTTCGGTCAGCGTACCGATCTGGTTCACTTTAATCAGAATAGAGTTACCAATACTCTTATCAATACCTTCTTTCAAAATTTTGGTATTGGTGACAAATAGGTCATCACCGACAAGCTGAATTTTCTTGCCCAGTTTTTCAGTAAGTAATTTCCAGCCATCCCAGTCATTTTCATCCAGGCCATCTTCGATACTGATGATGGGGTATTTATCGACCCATGCAGCGAGGTAATCAACAAACTCGGCTGAAGTCAGTGATTTACCTTCTGACTCAAGTTCATATTTTCCGTTTTTATAAAATTCACTACTGGCCGCATCGATAGCGATGAAGATATCTTCACCCGCTTTGTAACCGGCAGCATCAATAGCTTCCAGAATTACTTCAATAGCCGCTTCATTGGATGGCAGATCCGGGGCAAAACCACCTTCATCACCTACGGCGGTGTTCATGCCTCTTTCGTGCAGAACTTTTTTCAGGGCATGAAATACTTCAGCGCCATAGCGCACGGCCTCGGTGAGGTTGGGTGCGCCCACGGGCATGACCATAAATTCCTGCAGATCCACACTGTTATCGGCATGGGAGCCACCGTTAATGATATTCATCATCGGTACAGGCATGCTGTAGTTGCCACTATCGTTAAGATACCGATACAGAGGCAAACCACTCGCATTAGCGGCAGCCTTGGCCGCAGCCATGGATACGGCCAAAATAGAATTGGCGCCCAGGTTAGCTTTATTCTCTGTGCCATCCAGATCGATCATGATCTTATCAATGTTTTTTTGATCGCTGGCATCTTTACCAATTAGTGCGGAACGAATTGTTGTATTGATATTTTCGACGGCTTTGCGTACACCCTTACCACCATAACGACTGGCATCTTCATCACGAAGTTCAATGGCTTCGCGGGAGCCTGTAGAGGCACCGGAAGGTGAGGCAGCGGTACCGACCGCGCCACCGGCCAGAGTCACATCCGCTTCTACAGTGGGATTGCCGCGGGAATCTACTATTTCATAGGCGTGTACATCAACGATTTCAGTCTTGTTCGTGGACATTGAGTCTCCAGTTAATTTCTATTGTTGTTTCAAAATTGTCGTCGAATCGACTTCTAAATCGTCGATTCAATAAAACCTTCCGCCTTCACTGCGGCATCTACCGCCTGCAAGGTTTTCAGTAATTCTTCCAGACGTGCCAGGGGCCACATATTGGGGCCATCACTTAGGCCCTTGTCTGGATCGGGATGCGTTTCCATAAACAGGCCCGCAATACCACTGGCCACTGCCGCACGAGCCAACACCGGAACAAATTCCCGTTGACCACCGGAACGACCACCCAGGCCTCCCGGCTGTTGCACCGAATGGGTGGCATCAAATACCACCGGGCAACCGGTGTCGCGCATAATGGCCAGACCACGCATATCAGATATCAGAGTATTATAGCCGAAGGATACACCGCGCTCGCAGACCATGATCTGTTCATTGCCCACCTCTTTGGCCTTGGCCACTACATTGGTCATATCACCGGGAGCCAGGAACTGTCCCTTTTTAATATTCACCGGCTTTCCCTGACGGGCCACATTCTGAATAAAGTTGGTCTGACGACAAAGAAAGGCCGGTGTCTGCAATACATCAACGACAGCGGCCACTTCATTCAAAGGTGTATCTTCATGTACATCGGTCAGCACTGGCAGGCCGTAGTCGCTTTTCACCTTTTCCAGGATTGCCAATCCTTTTTCCACACCGGGGCCACGGAAGCTATCTGATGAAGTACGATTGGCTTTATCAAACGAGGCCTTAAAAATAAACGGGATTCCCAAACGCTCGGTCATTTCTTTGAGCTGGCCGGCACAATCCATGATCAACTGCTCGCTTTCGATCACACAAGGGCCTGCGATCAAAAACAGTGGCTGCTCCAGTCCTGCTTCAAAGTGACATAATTTCATAATATGTTTCATTATGATTTCTCGGCATGTTCGCGGGCAGCAGCAACGAAACCACTAAACAAGGGATGACCATCACGGGGAGTCGAGGTAAATTCAGGGTGGAACTGACAGGCAATAAACCAGGGGTGATTATCAAGTTCTACGGTTTCAACCAGATTGCCATCCATGGAAGTACCCGAAATAGTTAAACCGGCCTCTGTTAAAGCGTCGCGATACTGATTATTGAACTCGTAACGGTGACGGTGACGTTCGGTAATAACATCCTGAGCATACAACTGACGTATACGGGTATCACTGCCCAGGCGACACTGTTGTCCACCCAGGCGCATGGTGCCGCCTAAGTCAGAATCAGTACTACGTTTTTCAACGGTGCCCTCTTCCGTCATCCATTCAGTAATCAGCCCGATCACCGGATGAGGGGTTTTGGCATTCAACTCACTACTGTGGGCACCTTTTAGACCGGCCACATTACGGGCATATTCGATAACGGCTACCTGCATGCCCAGACAAATACCCAGGTAAGGGATTTTATTTTCGCGGGCAAAGCGAACCGTCTGGATCTTGCCCTCCACACCACGCTCACCAAAACCGCCGGGAACCAGAATGGCGTCCATATCTTTCAGGCAATCGGTACCGTTCTTTTCGATATCTTCAGAATCAAGGTAAACAATTTTCACCTTTGTCCGGGTGTGAATACCTGCATGGATAAGAGATTCGGAGATCGACTTGTAAGCCTCAGTCAGATCCATGTATTTACCCACCATGGCCACGGTGGCTTCACCGGTAGGGTTTTGCTGAGCCTCAACAACCTGATGCCACTCACTGAGATCGGCCTTGGGTACATCCAGACGAAGCTTCTCAACAACGATGTCATCCAGGTGCTGCTCATGCAGTGCCATGGGGATTTTGTAAATACTATCCACATCCAGAGCTTCGATAACCGCACGTTCTTCCACATTAGTGAACAGGGCTATCTTGCGTTTTTCATCGGCAGGGATTTCCTGGCTGGCACGACACAACAACACATCAGGCTGAATACCGATGGAACGTAATTCTTTAACGGAGTGCTGAGTGGGTTTGGTTTTCAATTCGCCAGCCGTGGGAATATAAGGCAACAGAGTCAGGTGCATGTAGAGCACGTTGTCATGGCCATCTTCCACACCCATCTGTCGAATGGCCTCAAGGAACGGCAGGGACTCGATATCGCCGACGGTTCCGCCAATCTCAACCATCGCCACGTCCGCACCTTCGGCCCCTGCACGCACACGTTCTTTAATTTCGTCGGTAATATGAGGGATCACCTGTACCGTCCCACCGAGATAATCTCCCCGGCGTTCCTTGCGAATCACATTCTCATAGACACGGCCGGTAGTGAAATTATTGCGTTTGCCCATGGTCGTACGGATAAAGCGTTCGTAGTGTCCCAGATCCAGATCGGTCTCGGCGCCATCTTCAGTGACATAGACTTCGCCATGCTGGAAGGGGCTCATGGTGCCTGGATCGACATTAATATAGGGATCCAGTTTCAGCAGAGTCATCTTCAGCTCGCGGGACTCAAGAATGGCCGCAAGGGAGGCTGAAGCGATGCCTTTGCCCAAAGAAGACACAACACCACCGGTGATAAAAATATACTTTGTCATCAAATAATCAGAGCTATGATTTAAAGACTACGATTGGGGGAAAGGCTCGCACTGAGTGATTACAGTTCGACCGCCATCTAAGGGTGGGTATTTTCGTCGATTTTGCCTAATAATTCAATGGCCTATCGATGCCACTTTACGATTATTCCGGCCTCATCAGCCATTGCAGTGAAGGGTTCACAGTCCCACAAGCCGGCCACATGCGCCAACTGGCCCGCAAAAGTGAGCAGTGGCACACGCTCACGCTGCCAGGGCGAGATCCCCTGCTCCTGTAAAAGGTTCTTCAATGAGTGACTATGCTGGCGCCCCTTTGGCTGACAACGTTCACCACCGGTACGAAATTTAACCAACAGCGGTTTTTGCTCACACAAACCGGCTTTCAGCCCTTCCCCTTCACATGAAACAGCTTCCAGTCGTCCCAGCTTGCCCGGCAAAATAAGTGGCTGTTGCATGTCCCATTCGACTGAATAGTCAGCGGGAATCGCCTCCAGCGGCAGCATGGCGAAGAGACCATCGCGGTAACGGCGCACTTCGCAGCCGGACCAATGAACCAGGGGCATGGCATCTTCTCGAGCATTAACCACTTCGGACACAATGCGCTCCAGTCGTGTGGTATCCGGTAGCGGCAATGATTGCTGTCTTAGCCAATAGCGAATGAGGTTGTGAGCTCTCGCCATTTCCATCTGGCGCAGATAATCAATAGAAAGGCTTTCTGGCTGGAGGCCCTTTGCCAGGGCTAAGTCCTGCGCTGCCAACACATCCAGCAAATGAGCGGCCTCAGCAAAATGACTGGCGCTACGACTGAGAACAGGCATCAGCGATGGCCAGCGCTCTTCCAGCACTGGCATCACTTCATGGCGTAGGTAATTGCGATCATAGCCGGTATCGAAGTTACTGGGGTCATCGATCCATGACAGTCCATGATGTTCAGCATAGGCCCGTAAACTCGCCTGAGTGAATCCCAGCAGGGGTCTGAGCAAACTGCCCGAAGCAAAAGGGGCCGATGCAGGCATGGCCGACAGTCCCTTGGGGCCGGCACCACGAAATAGCTGCAGTAACAGGGTCTCCCCCTGATCGCCCTGATGATGAGCGGTAAGCAGCACATCTCCCTCAGCCATTAGCGAGGCAAAGGCTCCATAGCGAGCGTGGCGGGCGACCGCCTCCGGGCTTTCACCAGCCTGAGGGCGTGCATCGACCTTAACCACACTGCAGGGAATGGCCACCGTTTCGGCCTGTAAGGCACATTGCTGAGACCAGGTGACTGATTGTTCGCTCCAGCCATGATCCACATGAATGGCCTCTACGGGAGTGGAAAGTTTATCCTGAATACTCGCCAGAGAATGAAGTAATACGGTGGAATCCAGACCGCCACTAAAAGCAATCCAGTAGCGAGGAGCAGGATGTCCCCGCAGGAAATCGATTAAATAGTCGGGAGAAAAGTCGTTGGACAAGTGGCTATCCTGTCGTTTAGCTACCGGCTTCTAACCAGCGCTTAGAGGTTGCCTTTAAGATTCTTCGAATTTACCTATCTGCATCAGACGCTCGTAACTCTGGTCGATCAGCTTATTCAGGGGTATTGCATCCAGGTTATCAAGTCCATCTTTT
>DAOWII010000105.1 GCA_030640985.1 Chromatiales bacterium | reverse complement strand
TTACTGTCGGTCCCCGTCTGAATGCTGCCGGTCGTCTGGATGATATGAGTCTGGGCATCCAGTGTCTGTTGAGTGATTCTCCTCACGAGGCTCATGATATTGCTGAAGAGCTGGATCAACTCAACAAGACGCGGCGGGAGATTGAGGCGGATATGAGTGCGCAGGCTATGACTGTGCTGCAACAGATGCAGCTGGATGAGACGGATGGTCTGCCCCTGGGGTTGTGCTTGTATGATCCCCAGTGGCATCAAGGCGTGATAGGTATCCTTGCTTCACGGATCAAGGATCGAGTCCATCGGCCGGTGATTGTCTTCACCGACAGCGGGGATGATGAGATTAAGGGTTCTGCGCGTTCCATTGCGGGTTTGCATATGCGCGATGCCCTCGACCATGTGGCGGCAACTCACCCGGGTTTACTCAGTCGATTCGGCGGACATGCCATGGCGGCAGGTCTGAGTCTGAAAAAACAGGATTTTGAGGAGTTCAGTGCGGCTTTTAACCAGGAAGTTGAGAAACAATTGGGTACTCACGCAGTGGAAGATATCATTGTTAGTGATGGAGCATTAACGGCTGATGAAGCCTGCCTGGCGTTGGCTGAGACCTTGCGTTATGCCGCGCCATGGGGGCAGCATTTTCCTGCGCCTGTCTTCGAGGGTATTTTTGAACTGGTTCAGCAGCGGGTAGTGGGTGAAAAACATCTGAAAATGTTGCTTCGTTGGCCGGGGACAACAGAGACCATCGATGCGATTGCATTTAATGTTGATCTACAAAACCGGCCTGTAGATAACAAACAACTTCGTTTGGTCTACAAGGCCGATGTAAATGAGTATCAAGGACGGCGGAGTCTACAGTTGTTGATTGAATATATGGAGGCGCCTGGTTAAAACTTGAGGCATATCCCCCTGTTTTTTACAGGGACTAGATAATATTTGTGAACTCGGCTATCTTAGTAGATATTTAAGTATTTTTGCTTTAGTTGTGTTAACGGTAGCAGTCTGTTGCAACAATAACTCAATTAAGACTCTGTTAATCCTGACATGTTTGGTGTGTGGTATGACTGAAAAAAGAAAATCCCCTCGCGCTCCTGTGGATAGTGAAGCAATCATTAAACATAGCTCTATCGGTGAACAAGGTGTCATCGTTCGGGATGCATCCGATGGTGGTCTTTATATTGTGACCCACAATGATGAATTACCGCCTGTAGGTAGTATTGTTACCGTTATGGTGCAGGGGCAAGCTGAGGAAGAGGTATCGACCTGTAACATGCAGGTTGTGCGTATGGATGAACGTGGTATCGGGCTTGTTCCCTGCTAATCATGACTAATAACGATTGATTACTTCGTTGAACGGCCATCAAAACATATATTTTCCCGGGCAGTATATGATTAAGTCCGTGATATTCAGATTTTTCACTGAGTAATTATTTTTCTATGTACAATGTAGGAAATGTTGGCGAGCTACTTCCTTGACGGTATAACCTTATATAAACTTCGTTGATATGGAAGTGATGGTTAAGTGGTTTCTTTTTGTGTTTTATTTATGGGGATTGGAAATGGATAATGAACGCCGCAACTATGATCGTGCCAAATATACTGAATTACTAAAAGAGTTAAACACGGAACAGTCGTTAACCTTGCATCGCATTGAAAGTTTTGGCTGGACCCTGGAATTCGTACGCCGTCCGGTTTTTGAAAAGCCTGTTCCGGTTGTTGTCGGGGCGGACGGGACCAAATTCGGAGTTATTGAAGCGGATGGTAATTTGAATGTGAATATGGATCTTTCTGTACGAAATGACAAACGCGATGATGGTGATAAGGCCTGAAAAGCTGCCCGTTGCCCTTAGTCGCGATCAGTAGTTAGTCTCCTGCTACTATTAATACCCATTAAGCACCCCTGCTTATTTTCTGAACCTCTTCTCTGTAGTATCATCTACCGCTTTTGACTAGCAGGTACATCAATGATGGAAATCAACCCTATCTTAAGTAACATCAAGGATATGCGAGGGCGTATGGAAGCCCTGAGGGGGTACCTTTGACTTCGAAGGCAAGCGCGAGCGACTGGAAGAGGTCGTAAGAGAACTCGAGCAGCCTGATATCTGGAATGATCCGGAACGTGCCCAGGCCCTGGGCCGTGAGCGGGCTCAACTGGAGCAAGTGGTTAATAACCTGGGTAAAATGGATTCGGTGTTAATCGAATCAAAAGAACTGCTTGAAATGGCGGTGGAGGAAGGGGATGAAGATACCTTCGACTCTGTCGTCAGCGATCTTGAAGAGATAGAAAAATCTCTGGCGACCCTGGAATTTCGGCGTATGTTCTCTGGTGAGATGGATGCCAATAATGCCTATCTGGATGTGCAGTCGGGCTCCGGTGGTACCGAGGCTCAAGACTGGGCCAATATGATCCTGCGCATGTATCTGCGTTGGGGAGAAAGTCACGGTTTCAAAACCGAATTGATGGAAGTCTCCGATGGTGATGTTGCCGGCATTAAGAGCGCCACCATTCATTTTTCAGGTGAATATGCCTTTGGCTGGTTAAGGACCGAAACCGGTGTGCATCGTCTGGTGCGTAAGTCCCCCTTTGATTCCGGCAACCGTAGGCATACCTCCTTTGCTTCGGTGTTTGTCTCGCCTGAAATCAATGATGATATTAATATCGAAATCAACCCTGCGGATCTGCGCATTGACGTATATCGTGCCAGTGGTGCCGGCGGCCAGCACGTCAACAAGACTGAGTCGGCTGTACGTATCACCCATAATCCATCGGGTATCGTGGTACAGTGCCAGAATGATCGCTCCCAGCACAAGAACAAGGACCATGCGATGAAACAGCTCAAGGCCAAACTCTATGAGCTGGAAATGCAAAAACGCAGTGCCGATCAGCAAGCGCTGGAAGAGACCAAGGCCGATATCGGTTGGGGCAGTCAGATTCGTTCTTATGTACTGGACCAGTCCCGCATCAAGGATCTGCGTACCTCGGTTGAGACGGGTAATACCCAGGCAGTACTTGATGGTGATCTGGATGCCTTTATTGAAGCCAGCCTGAAAAGCGGCCTTTGAATCTGAATATAGATAAATACTTTTGCGACACAAATAAGATTGAGACTATGACTGACGAAAAACAAGCCCCCGCAGTAGATGAAAATAAATTGATTGCCGAACGCCGTGCGAAACTAACTGCACTGCGTGAAAAGGGCATTCCATTTCCCAATGACTTCCGTCGCAATGTGATGGCGGGTGAGCTGCATGCAAAATATGGTGAAATGGAAAATGAGGCATTGGAAGCAGAACCGGTACGAGTCAGTATCGCTGGCCGGATGATGTTGCGACGCATCATGGGTAAGGCTTCGTTCGCTACTGTCAAAGATATGTCCGGGCAGATCCAGATTTTTGTTCAGCGTGATTCGTTGGCCGAGGGTTTCTATAATGAAGAATTCAAGAAATGGGATCTGGGTGACATCATCGGCGCTGAAGGGGAGTTGTTCCGCACCAAAACCGGTGAGTTGTCGGTTCGGGTAGATAGCCTCCAACTGTTGACCAAGGCATTACGCCCGCTACCTGACAAATTTCATGGCTTATCCGATCAGGAAATGCGCTATCGCCAACGGTATCTTGATTTAATCATTAATGATGTCAGCCGCGATACTTTCCGTATGCGTTCCAATATCGTACATCAGATTCGCGAGTTTATGACCGAGCGTGATTTTCTCGAAGTGGAAACACCGATGATGCAGGCGATTCCCGGTGGTGCGACCGCTAAACCTTTTACTACGTTCCACAATGCTCTGGATATGGAGCTGTATTTGCGCATTGCTCCCGAGCTGTACCTCAAGCGTTTGGTGGTAGGAGGGTTCGAACGGGTATTCGAAATTAATCGTAATTTCCGTAATGAAGGTTTGTCGAGCCGCCACAATCCTGAATTTACCATGATTGAGTTTTATCAAGCCTATGCCGATTACAAAGACCTGATGGATTTGACTGAGGCAATGCTTCGTCACGTGGCGCAGCAGGTGCTGGGAAAAACTACCATCACTTATCAGGGTGAAGAATATGATTTCGGTTCACCGTTCAAACGGATGACGGTAACGGAGTCGATCCTGCATTTCAATCCAGAGCTGAAAGCTGAAAAACTGGATAATATTGAATCAGCACGGGAGGTTGCCGAGGCACTGGAAATCCCGTTAAAGGATAGTTATGGCCTGGGTAAGGTGCAGATCGAAATATTCGAAAAAACCGTCGAGCATCGGTTAAAAGAGCCTACCTTTATTACTGCCTACCCAACTGAGGTTTCACCTCTGGCGCGGCGCAATGATCACGACCCCTTGGTCACTGATCGTTTCGAGTTCTTTGTCGGCGGTCGCGAGATTGCCAATGGTTTCTCCGAGCTCAATGATGCGGAAGATCAGGCCGAACGTTTCCGCCAGCAAGTAGAAGACAAAGATGCCGGTGATGAAGAAGCCATGCACTTTGATGCTGACTACATTGTTGCCCTGGAGCACGGGATGCCGCC
>DAOWII010000193.1 GCA_030640985.1 Chromatiales bacterium | reverse complement strand
CATTAAGTAATTTGTTGCGGTTGTCCTGATCGCTGGCATCGGCACCGGCAAAACGGGAGGAGTAGATACCCGGGGCACCTTTCAGGGCATCCACTTCCAGTCCAGAGTCATCGGCAATGGCTGGTAGTCCGGTGTGATGCGCGGCATTACGAGCCTTGAGTATGGCATTTTCCACAAAGGTGAGACCGGTCTCTTCCACCTCGGGCACACTGAAGTCAGTCTGTGGCAACACCTGTATGTTCAGCCCGGTAAGGATCTGATTGATCTCCCTGACCTTGCCCGGGTTGCCCGTGGCCAGAACAACTTTCAATGCTTCTGACATGCTTAGCCTTGCAGGGCCTCGCGCTGTTTTTCCAGCAGTTGGTTAATACCGTGCTCCGCCAGATCCATCATGGCATCCATTTCCTCTCGGCGGAAGGCGTGACCTTCAGCGGTTCCTTGCACCTCAATAAAGGCACCACCGTCATTCATCACCACATTCATGTCCGTCTCGGCATTTGAGTCTTCGTCATAGTCCAGATCCAGTACCGGAGTTCCCTGGTAGATACCGACAGAGATAGAAGCGAGCTGTCCATGCAAGGGATCTTTTTTAATGATCTTTTTCTCTTGCAGGTGACGGACCGCATCGGCCAGTGCTACGTAGCCACCGGTGATGGATGCGGTACGGGTGCCCCCATCGGCCTGGATAACATCACAATCGATGGTAATGGTGTTCTCTCCCAGGGCTTTCAAGTCGACAACAGCACGCAGTGAGCGACCAATCAGGCGCTGGATCTCCATGGTGCGTCCACCTTGCTTACCACGGGCGGCTTCACGGCCCATGCGGGAGCCAGTGGAGCGAGGTAACATACCGTATTCGGCGGTAATCCAGCCTTCTCCTTTGCCTCTCAGGAAATGTGGAACGCGTTGTTCAACGGAGGCAGTACAAATAACCTTGGTGTCACCGAACTCGACGAGTACGGAACCTTCGGCATGTTTGGTGTAATTTCGGGTAATACGGATGTCCCGCAATTGGTCAGGGGTTCGTCCACTGGGGCGCATGGTAAATCCTCGGTCAGCTTGAATAGTAGTAGCTGATATTGTACCTGCTTATAAGGATGGAGGCTTCCTAGGATTTGTCTTTTTTGTAATCCTTCAAGGTTTTGTTTACTTGAGTAAGGGCATTACGTAGATAATCCAGGCCGGCATTATTATTGTTTGTACCGGTTTGCTCTGTGGTAGAAACTTCGCTGTCACCGGGTGTGGATGATGGTTCCTCGTTAATCAAGGGTTCTTTACCAACGGAGGGCTTTATCGCTAATACTTTTTTATCCGGCGTAGTGTTGTCGTTGTTATTTGCCAGAGTGTCTTGCTGGTTGGGTAGTTCTCCTTCTGTACCTAAATGGAGTTCACCCTGATATTGTTTGAAGATATTTTCAATTTGTTCAATAGCTGTGCGTAGGGTTTCAGAATTTTCCCCTGTTTTATTTTTAGCAGATTTTTTCTCCTCCTGTTGCTGCAGATCCGTTTCTTCCAGGTGGGTGAGTTGGAAAAGTAGTACACTGATATTGTCGCTATTGGGGTAGCTGTTTTTTTCTGCTTGTTCTGCCAAATATTGCGCTGCATTTTCCATATTTTCTGTCGTCAGGGTAAATCCTATCTGGGCATCTTCTATGGCGCTCCATAAACCATCAGAGCAGAGTAGTAAGGTATCTCCCTCCTTGAGCATTGTGGCCTTGCCCAACTCCAGATCCGGTTCTCTAAACATGCTGCCAACACATTGGGTGAGCTGATTTCGCTGGGGGTGGGTTTCCTGTTCAGCACGGGAAATAGAGCCTTGTTGGTAGAGGGCTTCAACCAGAGAGTGGTCCCGGGTGCGAAAGATGGGTAGTCCATCGCGGAACAAGTAGAGTCGGCTGTCACCAATGTGTCCCCAAATAGCCTCACCATTCTGGATTAAGCATACAACAGCAGTGGTTGCAGGGGTGATCGGCGGTTCATGCTCCTGGCCTTTGTTTATAATGTTTAGGTGGGCCTTACGCAGGCTGTGTTCGATAAAGTTCTTGGGAGCGGTAATGTGGGGTGCTACATGATTAAATTCACTTTGCAGGGTATTTACCAGTATTTCGGCGGCCAGTTCACCACCTTCCTCTCCCCCCATGCCGTCCGCCATGATCAATAAAATACTTCCGTTCTTTTCTACGGTCAGAAAACGATCCTGATTATTTTTACGATTACCCAGCCGGTTGGCTTGTCCGATATTGAATTTCATGTTGGTCAGCCCCTGGACCAGGGTAAATTGTTGGTTATCCGTTTCAGCATGGACTCATCGTTATTGTCTTCATCATTGCGCTCGGTTTTGTTATTCAGGGTATCCAGGAGCTCGTCTACACACTGTGGGCGGTGTAGTGGATCCACTTCCATGGCCCAGTCCATAGTGGTCAATAGACTGTCCGAGTAGGACTTTCTGAAAGCTTTGATAGCAGGGCGCATGGGATCTTTGCCGCGGCGATCGGTCGCCTCGGGTGGGGGTTTGCCTTCAATACAGGCACGCATGGTTGCGCCGATAGCATACAGGTCTGTCCAGGGGCCGACATAGCCACTCATGTTGGATTGCTCAATGGGGGAAAATCCAGGAGTGACGACCTGGGCCATTTGATCCTGGCGACTGCGCATGACCTGATGCACGGCGCCGAAGTCCAGCAGAAGTGGGCTACCGCCGGAGCGGATAAAGATATTACCTGGTTTAATATCCAGGTGGAGATAGCCCTGGGTATGCAGCATTTTCAGGCCATCCAGCAGCGGCAGGAATACGGTACGGATCAGAGCCTCACTCAGATTTCCTTTGTGCCGCTTGATATAGTCTTGCAGACTAATCCCTTTTTCGTACTCCATGACAATGTATACCGTGCCATTGGCGCGAAAGAAGTTGATTACATTGACGATATTGGGGTGATTGATGGTCGCGAGGGCGCTGGCCTCCTGAAAAAACAGGCGGCGACCACGGGCAAAGGTGATATCAGTCTCCTCCGAGCGGGAATAGACCGATTGGCCATCATCTCCCCGGTAGGTCAGCTTGCGGGGCATGTATTCCTTAAGGACTACTTGCTGCCCGCTATCTACATCCTCAGCCAAATAGGCGATACTGAAGCCACCGCCACCCAGTTGGCGTTCAACGACATAATTATCAACCTTTTGGCCTGCTGCCAGGCCCGGATCATTACTTTCTGACATAATTTAGATATAGAGAAACAACTTTATACTTACCGTTAGATTAGCATATTTTAAGTGATATTATCCTTTTGGATAACGGTGCTGCCCTTCTCCGGGAATTTGTTTAGGTTTACTATGTAGCCAGGTTTAAGCATAAGTAGGGAGTTTCAATGACACAAAGCATGACGGCTTTTGCACGTCAGGAAATGCAAGCAGACTGGGGCGATCTTTCGCTGGAACTCCGATCTGTCAATCATCGTTTCCTGGAAATATCGCTACGATTGCCTGAAGAGCTTCGAAGTATTGAGCCGCTTATCAGGGAGTGCATTGGCAAGCAACTTAATCGTGGCAAGGTGGATTGCAATATCCGGTTTCAGTCATCATCAGCCCAGCCAGAAAAGCTGGAGCTTAATCGTGAGCTTGCTTCTCACCTGGCACAGCTCAGTCGTGAGGTGGATAGTCTGCTCTATGATGCGGCCCCGGTAAGTTCATTGGAGCTGCTCAAATGGCCCGGCGTATTACAGGCAGCGGCTTCGGATATCTCCGAGCAACTGCAGAGTGAGACCGTGCGCCTGCTGGACTCTGCCCTGACTGAATTGATCGAGACCCGTTTACGTGAAGGTGAGCAGCTTCAGGCCGCCATTGAAAAACGTGTTGTGGCAATGGCTGAGGCCTGTGCCGAGGTGCGTCAGCTGTTGCCACAGGTGAAACAACATTTTCGTGAAAGATTGGCGGAACGTTTGACTGAGATAAAAACCGAGTTAGATGAAGGCCGAGTGGAGCAGGAAATCGTGCTGTTTGCACAAAAGATCGATGTGGATGAAGAACTGGATCGTCTGGATGCTCATTTCACAGAAGTGCGGCGTGTCTTGTCACAGGACAAGCCCATGGGGCGGCGACTGGATTTTTTGATGCAGGAGCTTAACCGGGAGGCCAATACCCTGGCCTCCAAGTCTGCGGCGACCGAGACGACCCGTGCCGCCGTAGAGCTCAAAGTGCTCATCGAGCAGATGCGTGAACAAGTGCAGAATATAGAGTAACTGTAGATTACAGTGAGAGAGTAAAAGACATGAAAGAGATGGTAATTCATGAGTAATAAACAAACCGATACAGCGCCTGGTACGCTGTATATCATTGCCGCCCCCTCGGGAGCGGGTAAGACCAGTCTGGTGAAGGCCTTGCTGGGTTCCACTGCGTTGTTGATGGTATCCGTGTCTCACACCACCCGGCTTATGCGACCAGGAGAGGAGGATGGTAAGGACTATAATTTTATTGATGTGGATACCTTCAGGGCTATGGAGCGCGATGGTTCCTTTATTGAGTCGGCACAGGTTTTTGATAATTTCTATGGCACCTCCCGTTCAGCTACTCTGGATCAGTTGAAGCGAGGGGTGGACGTTATCCTGGAAATCGACTGGCAGGGTGCCCAGCAGGTGCGGGAGCTGATGCCCGATGCGATAAGTATTTTCATCCTCCCGCCTTCCCGTGAAGCCCTTGAGCAACGTTTGAAGGCGAGAAAGCAGGATGGCCCTGAGGTGATTGCCCGGCGCATGAGTGATGCAGTGAATGAAATTAGCCATTACACGGAGTTTGACTATATCGTGGTGAATGATGATATGGAGGTGGCGCTGACTGAATTACGGGCGATTATCCTGGCCCGTCGTCTGCGCCAGGAACCTCAGGCCGTTCGAAATCACAAAATTATCAACGGCTTGCTGGCATAGGCGGCTAACATTGGCTAAAATTAACCTTTCCCCTGTTTCGGGGTAGTTTGGAGAGAGTTTCATGGCACGAGTAACGGTAGAAGATTGTTTAGATAATGTGGATAACCGCTTTCAGTTGGTGCTGGTAGCAACCAAGCGGGCGAGGCAAATTGCCAATGGCGCAACCCCCATGGTTGAATGGGATAAGGATAAGCCCACGGTTGTGGCATTAAGGGAGATCGCCGAAGGTCTGGTTGATCGTGATATTTTGACTGAAGTGCCTGTCGAGGAAGTGAGTGAAGAGATTTTTGAAGATGGTGCTGAGGGAGGCGATGCCCCTCAGGTTCCCTAGTTCTGTCTTGAGTTTCCCCCTTTACCTCTAACCGCTGGGGAGAATCCTATGTTTCTCATCAGCGATCTGACCGCTCTGCTTGAGGATTACCTTGAGCCGGAGCAGGTTGCCGAAGTTGAGCGTGCTTACACTTTTGGTGCTGAGGCCCATGAAGGGCAACAGCGTCTGAGTGGTGAACCTTATATTTCCCACCCCCTGGCAGTGGCCAGAATATTGGCTGAGATGCGCATGGATTACCGCAGCATCATCGCTGCTATTTTGCATGATGTCATTGAAGATACCGAAACCGCCAAGGAACAGGTAGCCGAACTGTTTAGTGCCGAGGTTGCCGAACTGGTTGATGGCGTGAGTAAACTCGCTCACATTCAGTTTGAAAGCAAGGTTGAGGCGCAGGCGGAAAACTTCCGCAAGATGATGCTGGCCATGGTAGAGGATATTCGCGTTATCCTGATTAAGCTGGCTGATCGTCTACACAATATGCGTACCTTGTCGGTGATGCGGCCGGATAAGCGTCGACGTATTGCCCGTGAAACCCTGGATATCTATTCCCCCATCGCCAATCGTCTCGGCATGAATAACCTGCGTCTGGAGTTACAGGATCTGGGTTTTGCTGCCCTTTACCCCATGCGCTATCGTGTCTTGAGCGAGTCGGTGAACAAGGTGCGGGGCAACCGTAGAGAAGTGCTACAGACCATTCAGACAGCTATCCAGGAGCGTTTACGGCAGGAAGGGTTAGTGGGTAATAGCATCGTTGGACGAGAGAAGAATACTTACAGTCTTTACCAGAAAATGATCAATAAACACCTCTCTTTCAACGAGGTGGTGGATGTGTTTGCCTTTCGCATTATCGTGGATAAGGTGGATACCTGTTATCGCGTACTGGGTGCCGTGCACAACCTCTATAAACCGGTCCCTGGCAAGTTCAAGGATTACATCGCCATTTCCAAGGTCAATGGTTACCAGTCGCTGCATACGGTTTTAAGCAGTCCCTACGGTTTTCCCATTGAAGTACAAATTCGTACCGAAGAGATGGAACAGGTGGCCATGGCAGGGATTGCCTCGCATTGGCAATACAAGAGTGACAGAGAAAGTCAGAGCCTTACCCATACCCGTGCCCAGGAGTGGCTGCGTAAGTTGTTGGAGATGCAGCAGAATGCCGGTGACTCCCTGGAATTTCTGGAGCACGTCAAAATCGATCTGTTTCCCGATGAGGTCTATGTATTTACCCCCAAGGGTGAAATCATGGAGCTCCCCCGTGGTGCCACCGCTGTGGATTTTGCCTATGCCGTGCACTCCGACGTAGGTAATAGCTGTGTGGCGGTAAAGGTTGATCGCCGACTGGTGCCATTGCATACCGAGTTACTCAATGGCCAGACCATCGAGATCATCAGTGCCCCGAGTGCCAGCCCCAATCCCAACTGGCTACATTTTGTAGTGACCGGAAAGGCACGCGCTAATATTCGACATTACCTGAAAAATCTGCAGCAGGATGAGTCTGCCGCGCTGGGAAAACGGATGTTGACTCAGGTATTACAAAGTATCGGGATGAAGCTGGAGGATTTGCCCCAGCCACGAATAGATATTGTGCTGAAAGAGTATCATTTGCAAAGCCTTGACGAACTGCTGGAACAGTTGGGATTGGGTAACCGCCTGGCGACGTTGGTGGCTGCTGCATTGGTACGGGATGAAGGAGATGAATCAAAAACCGAAGCAATTAAACCCATTTACATCAAGGGTACTGAAGGCACGGTAGTGAGTTTCGCCAAGTGTTGCCGGCCCATTCCCGGTGACCCCATTCTGGGTTATTTAAGTGCAGGTCGGGGTATTGTGATTCATACTCAAAATTGTAAAAACATGCCGGAGTATCGCAAACATCCAGAGAAATGGATCGATGTGCAGTGGGAAAAAAATATCGAAAAAGATTTTCCGGTGGATCTCCGGGTGGAAGTGACAAATCAGCGTGGAGTTTTAGCCATCGTGGCATCTGCGGTTGCAGAAACCGGCGCCAATATTGATAACATCAGTATCGAGGAGCGCGACGGTATTTTCTCCGCCATTGATCTCACCATAATGGTGGAGAGTCGCAGGCATCTGGCGCGTATCATCCGTCGTATGCGAAGGTTGGATCGGGTATTACGAATTTTCCGGGTAAACGGCTAGGAATCTCTGGTTAAGTCCTTGAAGCGGTGCTAACTGCGTTGGAAAGGAACTCAAAATGCTCATTTACTTTGTGTAAACTGCGCTTTTTCGTTCATTTCCGCCTTGTTATCATCCACTTGAAGGACTTAACCAGAGATTCCTTAGTGGTTAAAATAATGTTCTCGTAGAAAAAAGGAGAAAAAATATGGCGCGCGAAATAATTCATAGTGACAAGGCCCCCAAGGCTATCGGCACCTATTCCCAGGCGGTGAAGATTGGAGATACGGTTTATCTTTCTGGCCAGATACCGCTGGTACCAGAAACCATGGAGCTAGTGGAAGGGGATATGGAAACGCAGATTCGTCGAGTATTCGATAACCTGAGTGCGGTTACTGAGGCGGCGGGTGGTTCTTTGGCAGACATTGCCAAACTCAATATTTTTCTTACCGATTTGGGTCATTTTTCTGTGGTAAATGAAGTGATGGCCAGTTACTTTCAGCAGCCCTATCCTGCTCGTGCGGCCATTGGTGTTGCCTCGTTGCCCAAGGGCGCGCAGGTGGAGATGGATGCGGTGATGGTGTTGACCGGTTAAGCCCCCTCAGTTTGTAGCTAGAGATTTCTATGTCCGCGCAGGATAACAAGCCTTTGGCAGAGAATGCCGTTGTATTGGAAAGCCTGCCGGTTATCACCCTTAAGGGCGTGGGTCCGCGACAGACCGAGCGCCTGGCCCATCTGGGTATTAAGGTTGTTGCGGATCTGCTGTTCCATTTACCGCTGCGTTATCAGGATCGTACTCGACTCGTCCCCATGGGCAGTTTGCGTCCCGGTGATGAGGTAACGGTAGAGGGTGAGATTCAGCTCACCGAGCTTAAATATGGCGGTCGGCGTACCCTGCTTTCGCGCCTGGCCGATGGCACCGGCAGTCTGACTCTGCGGTTTTTTCATTTTAGTGCGGCCCAACAGAAGTCACTGAGCCGAGGCACCCGCCTGCGCTGTTTCGGTGAAGTCAGAAAGGGCACCACCACCCTGGAAATGATCCATCCCGAGTATCGATTTGTTGCCCCTGATGAAGCGATTGAGGAAAGCCTGACTCCCATCTATCCGGCGACGGAGGGTCTGCAACAGCAGAGTTTACGTCGCCTCACTGAGCAGGCACTGGCCTATCTGAAGCAGGGGGCGGTGTTGCAGGATTATCTGCCCGTGGAATATACCCGGGAATTATCCCTGCCTCCTTTGGTCGAGGCCATTGAATACCTGCACTGCCCACCTCCCGATGCTCCTGTATCACTCTTGATGGAGGGTACGCATCCTGCTCAACAGCGATTAGCCTTTGAAGAATTGCTGGCGCACCATCTGAGTTTGCGCCAGTTACGTTTGAGTGCTCAACAACATGTCGCCCCCGCGTTGAAAAATAAAGCTGAGTTGACCGTAACTTTTTTACAGTCATTGCCCTTTGCCCTGACTAGTGCTCAACAGCGGGTGACGGATGAAATTTCAGCGGATATGGAAAAACCGCTACCGATGCAGCGACTGGTGCAGGGGGATGTGGGCTCAGGTAAAACCGTGGTGGCGGCCATGGCCGTTTTACAGGCTATTGAGTCAGGCTTTCAGGCGGCGGTGATGGCCCCCACCGAACTGCTGGCTGAACAGCATTACCAGAATTTCTGCCACTGGCTGGAGCCGCTGGGGATAGGTGTTGCCTGGTTATCGGGAAAACTCAAGGCCGGGCAGCGTCGCCAGATGCAGGAAGTCATCGCCTCCGGGGAGGCGCAGGTGGTGGTGGGTACCCATGCCCTGTTTCAGGAAGGGGTTAATTTTTTCGAGCTGGGTCTGGTGGTGGTGGATGAGCAGCACCGCTTCGGTGTACATCAACGTTTGGCACTGCGCGAGAAAGGCCAGCGCGACGGGCGTTATCCCCATCAACTTATTATGACCGCAACCCCCATCCCCCGAACCCTGGCAATGACGGCCTATGCCGATCTGGATGTATCGGTGATCGATGAGTTACCACCGGGACGTACCCCCATTGAGACCGTGGTATTGCCTGAGTCACGGCGTGATGCGGTGGTGCAACGGGTTGAAAGCGCCTGTCGGGAAGGACGACAGGCCTACTGGGTATGCACCTTGATTGAGGAATCTGAGGCCTTGCAGTGTCAGGCGGCGGAAGCCTCTGCGGAGGTATTGGCCGAAGCATTGCCCGATCTGAATGTCGGGCTGGTTCATGGCCGGATGAAGGCAGAACAGAAAGCACAGGTGATGGCAGCCTTCAAGGTGGGTGAAATTAACTTGCTGGTCGCTACCACCGTGATAGAAGTGGGCGTGGATGTACCTAATGCCAGCCTGATGATTATCGAAAATGCCGAGCGTCTGGGGCTTGCTCAATTGCATCAATTACGAGGGCGTGTAGGGCGGGGTAAAGAAAAAAGTAGTTGTGTACTGATGTATCATGGCAGCCTTTCCCGTCTAGCAAGGGAGCGTTTGGCAGTATTGCGGGAAAGCAGTGATGGTTTTGTCATTGCACAAAAAGATCTGGAGTTACGCGGCCCGGGAGAATTATTGGGGACTCGCCAGACCGGCATGTTGCAATTGCGCATTGCTGATCTGCAACGGGATCAAGCGCTGCTGAGCGAGGTTGCCAGGGTGGCGGCACGTATGCTGCAAGAACAACCCGAAAGGGTTCCTTTGATTACTCAGCGTTGGCTGGGGGACGGGTGTCGCTACGGTGATGTTTGAGTGATACTGTGGTGTGTCATGTCCCTGTACTTGATGAATTTGGAACGGTTGGATGAAACGTAAGCGAAGTTACCTGTTTAAACCGGTGTGGCGCCTGCCAAAGCGTATTTTTTGCAGTGAGATTCCGCAGTCCTTACTGAGCTGGTTACTGGATCAATCCTCACTGACACTCCGTTTGCAACAAGCCTGCGGGGGTAACTTTAGTGTGCGGGTTCTGTCTCAGCACTGGTCCAGCCCTGGTCCCGATGAGGCGAATCTGTTGGGATTGCGTCGAGGGGAGCGTGCCCTGGTGCGACAGGTGCATTTGTTATGTGATGGCCAACCCTGGGTATTTGCACGTACCGTGATTCCCGTTTCCACTTTGCGTGGTCGTGGTCGTCGACTGAGCCAATTGGGGTCGCGGCCATTGGGTGAGGTACTGTTTGCTGATCCATCTATTTCCCGTGGCACTATGCAAATTGCCAGCATTCATCCCGGGCAGGTTTTGTTTCGTCGTGCCACCAGTTTGCTGGATGTAGAGCCCGAGACCATCTGGGGACGACGCTCACTCTTTTACATGGGTCGTCGGCCATTATTGGTCAACGAGGTCTTTTTGCCGAACAATGTCTGTGGCGCAAACAAATAATGAATCTATTTAAGCATTCAGTATGGGGCTTAGTTAGAGACAGATTAAGGGCCTATGGTCAGTTAATGTGCCTGCATCGACCCATCGATTTACCATTATTGATATGGCCTGCTATCTGGTCGCTTATCTGGTCAGCAGGGATGCAATGGGATCTCACGACGTTCGTGCTGCTTGTTTTCGTGCTGCTGTTGTTGCGTGGTGCAGTATTAATCACCGCCGTTAGGCAGGGGCTGATCCGGGTAAATACACAAGAAATAACGGCGTATGAGCAATATTGCGTTGCATTGGTGTTGGTGTTTTTGGCGTTGATATTGATACTGCTTTGGAAACTGGAAGCATTGTTATTATTCATCGCGGTGTGCCTTGCCGGAGGCTATTTATTTTTACTGCATCGTACCTATCTGGCGCAGGTGGTACTGGCTGCGGCAATTGCCTGGCCTGTTTTGGCCGGTTTTGCCGTTCAGGGGGAAATAGACAAGCTGAGCTGGTTGCTTTTTACAGCTGCACAATTATGGGTGCTGGCAGCCCTGATTCTGTATCACTTTCCAGGACGTGCACTCGATGCGCGTGACAAGATATACACACTATCATTATTGTTTGGCAGCAGTAGTCGTTATGCTGTTGCTGCCCTTCAGCTCGCGGCATTGATTACCTTGTTTTTGGCTGGTAGGCAGGAAGCGCTTGGTATTTTCTTTTTTCTTGGATTGGCGGTGGCGCTGACCCTCTCTCTTTATCAGCAGTTTCTGATCTCTCGCCCTGAAGCAGAGCATTATATGCGTGCCTATCGATTGAACGCATGGTGGGGGCTAGCGGTATTCTGTGGCATTAGTTTTCATTTCTTGTGTCAGGCTCAAGGAAGCTGCCCCGGTAGCGTCTAAAGTTCATTGTCTACATGGGGTAAGGGTGCAAAACGGTACAATCGCTAATTATTACACTGGTTTTGTGGTTCGTATGAGGGCTTTAATCCTCAACCATTAATATCTGGATTTATTTAGATATCCCAGTATTTTGTGATACAGTTCACAAAACTTGCAACTTCTTGATTATCGGCAATAATTAGGGACATTATGTGATTATTTGCCAAAAATTGAGCCAATGTCCTTGGCTTGTGGTGATTTGCTGAATTAGGGGTGAGAGTGCTGGCAGTTGTAAGCCAGCCCTGAAATAGAGTCATAAAAGGGCCAAGGAGGCAGACACTGTTTTCTTTACTTAAAGGGAAAGCAAAAAGTGAGGGATTGGCCGGCATCAGCTTGTTGCCTGCTGGAATTGGAGTCGCACGGATTATTCGACAATCAGTTGAAGAGCTTCCTGTACTCGCGATTGTTGAGTTTCGAACCACGGGCAATGATACTGAGCGTCAACAACAGGTGTTAGCCGAGCTGGTTCAGTCTCATCATCTGGATACCGCTTCTTGTACTAGCGTCATTAGACAAAGTGAACATAGTTTATTGCTGGTAGAGGCGCCAACGGTTGAAGCCTCAGAACTCAAAGCGGCGGTCCGCTGGCGTGTTAAAGAGCTTATAGATTTCCATATTGATGATGCCGTCATCGATGTCTTTGACATCCCGGGCCAGGAAGAGCGAGGCCGCCCTAGAATGATGTATGTAGTGGTATCGCGCGTCACTGCGGTACAAAAGCATATCGACCTGCTTGAAAGTAGTGGCGCCCACCTGACTATTATCGATACTCCGGAACTGGCCCTGCGAAATATCACCTCCCTGTTGCCTGAGGATAATACCGGTGTGGCAATGCTTCGCCTGAATGCGCAAAATGGTTCTCTGCTCATTACCCGACAGAACAGTCTCTATCTCTCCCGTGACCTGGAAACAGGTGTAGAGCAACTGTTCACTGAGGCTTCCGCTGTTCCGCAGTATCAGGCGGGTGAAAACGAAATGGAATTGAATCTCCCCGATGACAATTCACTTCCCCCGGGGCTGCAGCATTTACTGGATAATATCGTGCTGGAAGTGCAGCGTTCTCTGGATTATTACGAGAGCCATTTCTCGCTGCCCTCAGTTAGTGGCCTGGTGATCGCGCCTATGGAGAAACATATTCCAGGCATGATGGCTTACATCGCCAGCCAACTGGGTGTGCCGGTACGAATGCTGGACCTGAATAACATGCTGGATTGTCCTGAACACTTGAGTGATGAGTTACAGGCACAGAGTTTACTCGCCATAGGGGCAGCATTGCGGCAGGAGGCGAAGGTGCTGTGATGCAGCAGGTTAACTTATATCAGCCAATTTTTCGTAAACAGGAAAAGGTG
The DNA here is from genome assembly GCA_030640985.1 of Chromatiales bacterium. Taxonomy (GTDB): domain Bacteria; phylum Pseudomonadota; class Gammaproteobacteria; order Thiohalomonadales; family Thiohalomonadaceae; genus DAOWII01. The sequence goes on along the minus strand of DAOWII010000193.1, from coordinate 1,199 downwards.
CTGTCTGCCAAAACTTTGTCTCAGGCTTTGTTTATGATTCTTATTGGACTGATGTTGATCTACCTCTTTGCCATTTGGCAATCACAGTCCATGAATAAACAATTGATCCAGTCTCAGAAACAACGTGATGCAGCTATTGCTCAGCTGGCGAAATTGAATCAGGCGTACCCGCAGCGGAAAAAAGATACGCAACTTGAGAAAAAGCGCGTGAAGCTTCAGACGGAACTGAAACTAAAACAACAAGTGGTCGAACGCTTATCAGACCAGAACTCAGGAAATCGCACGGGATTTTCCGAACACCTTGCTGGCCTGGCCAGACAGAAAATGTCCTTGCTGTGGCTAACAAAAGTCGGTTTGCATAGGGGCGGGCAGCAAGTGGATCTTGAAGGTAGTGCATTGAAGTCGGAGCAGTTGCCACAATATTTACAGCGTTTGGCGAAAGAAAATAGTTTCCTGGGTACCGAGTTCCAGCATTTTGAATTGAGTCAATCCGAGGCGCGGAAGGGACAGGTTGATTTCATATTAACAAGCGTGGTGGAAAAAGAGTGAAGGCGCAGCTGGAGAAATTGCGTAGTCGCGTTGATGAGCTTTCCTTACGGGAGCGTGCATTGCTGTTCCTGTCTGTGGTGGTTGTATTATTTATATTTTGGCAGTCCCTGTTTATGGATCCGCTGGAAAATGGACAAAAAAAACTGCTCATACAAATTAGTGATCTGCGCAAGGAAACTTCCAGGCTAGAGCAGCAGATGCAATTGATTATAAATCGACAGGCGACGGATCCTGATGCAGGTATTCAACGGCAGTTAACTCAACTGCGATCACAGTTGAGTCAAGTGGATAAACAGATTAACAAATCAGTACATGGCCTGATTGAGCCACAAAAGATCGCCCGGGTTCTGGAAGAGGTTTTGACCCGCGAAACAGATCTTAAGCTGGTGCGGATTAAAAGCCTGGGTTCAAAGTCATTGCTGGATATTGGTGATGAGGGTGACACCGCTGATGCCATTGCTGGTATCTATCGTCATGGTATGCGCCTTGAGTTCAGAGGGAAATATTTAAGCACATTAAGTTATCTACGTGCCTTACAGGAATTGCCCTGGGCTTTTTACTGGGATGACGTGGAAATTACCATGGAAAAATATCCCGAGGCCCATGTCATTATTGATGTGCATACACTCAGTTTGAGTGAGGGTTGGGTT
>DAOWII010000080.1 GCA_030640985.1 Chromatiales bacterium | reverse complement strand
CAGCCCAGGTTTTCTAATAAAACTGTACCGCCTGAAATATTCCGTTAACTTACTAACTTGGCGACTAATAATCTATTGATATTATTTATATAATTGATAGAATTAACGATTTAACGTGGTATTTTCGTGATTATGGCTATTCCACACAGGATATAATTGGTATTTTATGAAAGTAGTAATCCTCGCGGGAGGGTATGGGACGCGCCTATCAGAAGAAACTGAGTCTCTGCCCAAACCCATGATCGAAATAGGTGGCCGCCCTTTATTGTGGCACCTCATGAAGTCATTTGCCTCACAGGGTTTCGATGATTTTATTATCGCACTTGGCTATAAAGGAGAATCCATCAAGCGATACTTCTTGCACTACCCCCAGCTAGAATCAGATTTTCGTATCGATATGGGAACAGGTACGATTACAAGTCGGACTCACATTAATGAAACCTGGAAAGTAAGCCTGATTGATACTGGACGTAATTCTATGACTGGTGGCAGACTAAAACGCTTACAGGATCAAATTGACGGCCCAATTTTATTTACCTATGGTGATGGACTTGCCAATGTCGATCTAAAACGATTATTGGAGTTCCATCAAGCGCACGGGAAACTCGCTACTGTAACCGCAGTCAGACCTAATCAACGTTTCGGGGTACTGAATCTTGATGGTGATAATGTAAGCTCATTCAACGAAAAGGTTGGAGTCACTGACAGCTATATTAACGGTGGTTTTTTTGTACTCGAACCCGAAGTCTTTGACTACATAGACGGTGATACAACTTCCTGGGAACAAGAACCTTGTCAACGATTGGCAGACGAAGGGCAATTAGTGGCCTACCGTCATGATAGTTATTGGCAGTGCGTTGATACCCTGCACGAGCTTCGTCATCTACGAGAACTCTGGAATAACGGGAATGCGCCATGGAAAATATGGGACTGAAACCCTCTTTCTGGAAAAACCGAAAAGTTTTGGTAACAGGTCACACCGGATTCAAGGGCAGCTGGCTTTCTCTGTGGTTACAAAAAATGGAGGCTGATGTAACAGGCCTTGCACTTGCTCCCCCGACTCAGCCCAGCCTGTTCGAATTAGCCCAAGTTGAAAAAAACATGTCTTCTATCATCGGGGATATACGTAACCTGGAATCAGTTAGAACTCTGTTTGAGAAATTGCAACCTGAAATCGTAATCCACATGGCAGCACAGTCACTGGTACGCCACTCATATCAAAACCCTGTAGAAACCTATGATACTAATGTGATGGGGACGTTAAATATACTCGAGGGAATTCGTAGTGTCGATTCAGTGCGTGCCGTTGTTATGATTACCACAGACAAATGCTATGAAAATAAAGAATGGATTTGGCCCTACCGGGAGAATGATCCCATGGGAGGGTATGATCCCTATAGTAGTAGCAAGGGATGTGCTGAATTATTGATTGCATCCTATCGACAATCATATTTTCCCACTGAGAAATACAAGGAACATAAAACAGCTATCGCAAGTGCAAGAGCTGGTAATGTAATTGGGGGGGGGGACTGGGCAGAAGATCGTCTTATTCCCGATATTATTAGTACCTTACAGCAAAATAAAATCCCCCATATCCGCAACCCTGCTGCTATACGCCCATGGCAACATGTACTGGAACCTCTTTCTGGATATATGAAACTGGCCGAAAAACTTCACCAAAATGGCAGTGAATATAGTAGCGCCTGGAACTTTGGCCCCAATCCAGATGATACAAGACCCGTACAATGGATCGTAGAAAAAATGATTCAGCAATGGGGGGGGGAAGTCCGCTGGGATAAAGATGATGGCATTCACCCACATGAGGCTAATCATCTAAAACTGGATTGTTCCAAGGCCCATACGCAACTTCACTGGCAGCCTAGATGGACGTTGAATAAAGCATTGGAAAAAATTATCGCCTGGCATAAGGCTGAAATATCAGGAATGGATCTAAAGCAGCTTTGCCTGGAGCAAATCGATGAATACACACATACTACGAATTAGATAAATGAAAATATTATCTACACCACTGCAAGGCGTTATTATTGCAGAATCATCGAGATTTATAGATCAACGTGGCAGCTTCACAAGACTTTTCTGTGCTCAAGAGCTGTCCGGCCTGCTCGAACACCGAAAAATCGTTCAAATCAATCACTCCAGGACGACAACAAAAGGTGCTATTCGAGGGATGCATTATCAACTACCACCGGTCGCAGAAACAAAAATGGTGCGTTGCCTAAAGGGAAAAGTGTTTGATGTAGCCCTGGACCTGAGAGCAGACTCTTCTACATTTTTACAATGGCACGCGGAAGAATTAACTCCGGAAAATGGCAAGATGTTTATTATACCGGAAGGTTGCGCGCACGGTTTTCAAACCTTAGAAGAAGAAACCGAATTGCTTTATCTACATACTGCCTATTACGAACCCAAGTATGAGGGCGGGGTACTATTTAATGACCCGGCTTTTGACATTCACTGGCCACTAGCATGTGACGAGATATCGGACAGAGATGCAATGCACAAAAAAATAGACCCTCACTTTCCAGGAATTAACTTATGAAGTGCCGCCATTGCAATCATCCACTCGAACATGTTTTTCTTGATCTTGGTTTTGCGCCACCCTCTAATGCCTATCTGACTGCCGATGATCTTAATGCGCCCGAGAGTTATTTCCCGCTCAAGCTCTTTGTTTGCGACCAATGTTGGCTAGTGCAAACTGAGGATTACGCACAGGCGGACGAATTATTTAATTCAGATTATGCTTATTTCTCATCCATATCCCAAGGCTGGCTGGATCATGCTGCCCATTATGTTGAACAAATGCGTAAACGGTTTGAGCTGAATGCGCAAAGTTATGTGATCGAAGTTGCATCAAATGATGGCTATCTGTTAAAGAATTTTGTCAGTGCAGGTGTCCCCTGTCTTGGTATCGAGCCCACCTCCAGTACAGCCGCTGTAGCCGAAGCACTTGGCATTCCTGTATTACGTGAGTTTTTTGGTCGTGATCTTGCCAAACACCTGGCCAGCGAAAACAAACAGGCGGATCTTATTATCGGTAACAACGTCTTTGCCCACGTACCTGATATCAACGATTTTACAGCGGGACTCAAAGACGCATTGAAACCAGGGGGCATAATAACCTTGGAGTTCCCTCATTTGTTGCGCCTTATTGAGGAAACTCAGTTCGATACTGTCTATCACGAACACTTCTCATATCTGTCAATGCATACCGTCAGCCGGATATTTGAGAAAGCTGGATTGAGAATATGGGATGTAGAGCATTTAACCACGCATGGTGGAAGCTTACGCGTCTATGGGTGCCATACCGATGATCCTCGGATGACAAATACGACAGTACAAGAGCTGCTTGAACATGAACAAAACCAGGGTCTGCAGCAACTGTCAACCTATCAGGCATTTCAGGCACGAGCCAACCGTATTAAAAATGACCTGTTACACTATCTCATAGAACAACAGCGTGCAGGCAAGACTATCGCAGCCTATGGTGCTGCGGCAAAAGGGAATACCCTGCTCAATTATGCAGGGGTCAAACCTGATTTGCTCCCATACGTATGTGATGCCGCACCGTCAAAGCAGGGAAAATATTTGCCCGGTAGCCATATCCCAATTCTACCGCCTACTGCGCTTTCCGAACGACAACCTGACTTAGTACTGATATTGCCATGGAATATTGCCGAAGAGATTATTACACAGCATGCATATATTCGTGAATGGGGTGGACGTTTTGTAACGGTAGTACCAACATTGAAATTTTTTTGAAAAAACCACCATGTCACGCATTCACTACACCAAGCCTTCGATTACCGACTTAGAGATTCGCTACGCAACTGATGCCGCAACCAATGGCTGGGGAGAACGCTGTTACGAATATATTAGCCGTTTTGAGGACTTGTTCCGTACACATCTTGGTGTAAAGTATGCGATAGCCACATCTAGCTGCACTGGTGCTCTGCATATGGGACTTGCTGCACTTGATGTAGGGCCTGGTGATGAAGTGATACTCGGTGACACGAACTGGATTGCATCGGCTGCACCAATCACCTACCTTAGTGCTAAGCCTGTATTAGTCGACGTACTACCGGACACTTGGTGTATAAACCCGGAAAAAGTTGAAGAAGCTATCACGTCACGCACCAAGGCCATTATTGCTGTGCACCTTTACGGGAACATGTGTGATATGGATGCCCTACTTGCAATTGGTGATAAATATGGCATCCCTATTATTGAAGATGCTGCAGAAGCAATCGGTTCTGAATGGCATGGTGGCAACCGGGCAGGCTCAATGGGAGCCTTTGGCACATTTTCCTTCCATGGCACCAAGACAATGACCACTGGAGAAGGTGGTATGTTTGTCACGCAAGATGATGCGCTCTATGAAAAGGTACTCACGCTAAGTAATCATGGTCGTGCACGTGGGCAGACAAAACAGTTTTGGCCGGACATGGTCGGTTTCAAATACAAAATATCCAATATACAAGCAGCTATTGGCTGCGCACAAATAGAGCGCATTGATGAACTTATTG
>DAOWII010000142.1 GCA_030640985.1 Chromatiales bacterium | reverse complement strand
GATTTTTTGCACGACTCTATAAAAGCCTGCAGCTCCGCATTACCGGCCGCTGCTTTCTGCGCCAGCGCATGTTCAGGCGCCACGGCTACATAAGTAACACCCATCAGCGTATCCGGGCGCGTGGTATAAACAGTTAACGGCGCCTCGCCTTCAACCTCGAACTGCAGTTCGACACCTTCTGATCGACCAATCCAGTTAGCCTGCATGGTGCGTACTTTTTCGGGCCATTCGTCCAGCTTGTCGAGATCACGCAATAATTCATCAGCATAATCGGTGATTTTCATGAACCACTGGGCAATCTCGCGGCGCTCCACGGTAGTATCACAACGCCAGCATTTGCCTTCGACCACTTGTTCGTTGGCCAGCACGGTTTTGTCGTGTGGACACCAGTTCACCGCCGCCGTCTTTTTATAAGCCATGCCTTTTGCAAACAGTTTGGTAAACAGCCACTGCTCCCAGCGGTAATACTCAGGATGGCAGGTGGCCAGCTCGCGATCCCAGTCATAACCAAAGCCCAGCCGCTTGAGCTGGGCTTTCATGTACTTAATGTTTTCGTAGGTCCACTTGGCGGGCGGCACATTATTCTTGATCGCCGCATTCTCGGCGGGCAGGCCGAAAGCATCCCAACCCATGGGTTGCAGCACATTCTTGCCCTGCATCCGCTGATAGCGGGCGATCACGTCACCGATGGTGTAATTGCGCACATGCCCCATGTGCAGACGGCCACTGGGGTAAGGGAACATGGAGAGGCAATAAAACTTCTCCTTGCTGGTATCTTCCACCACCTTGAAGGTCTGCTGCTGTTCCCAGTGCTGTTGCACCTCGGTCTCGATGTGTTCCGGATTGTACTGCTCGTCCAACGCCATGTTAAATATGCCCGTCTCTTGTTGAGTCATTTATCTAATAAAAGGTGGTATAGGATACCGTAGTCGCCCCTACCCTCACAATGAAAAGCCCTGAGTGCCAATGCCCTTGGCATATGCGACAGATTAGAGGAAACTAGACTTATCGGAAAAACAGCAACGGGAACGAAACCATGACTGACAATAAAGGCATCGAAAAACAACTCATCGAAGGCTACAACCGTATGCTGGAACGGGTAAAGCAAATGGCAGGCAACGCTGAGAAGGACGCCCTGCCAGTGCTCAAAGAGGGTATCGAGCATGCCACTGAAACAGCACACGAGCTCGGTGAACTGACCAAAGAAGAAGCCGAGCGAGTTGCCTACTACCTGCGCAGGGATCTTCAGGATGCCGCCGGTTTCGTGGCTGACTCCGGCAAGGAGCTGGGCGACTGGTTACGTTTTGACCTGCAAGTGGTAGAGCAGAGTCTGGCGGACATCTTCAACCAGGTGGTCGATCGCACCCGTACGGAACTTCAACAACTGGAAGAACGTGCCACCGCCATCGGTGAATGGCACACCGGCGAGATCGTCAGCATCGGCACCCTGGAGTGCAAAGGCTGTGGTGAATTACTGCACTTCCACCATACTAGCCACATCCCCCCCTGTCCCAAGTGTCATGGCACGACCTACCGACGCATATCGATGAGTGATGAGTAACGAGCCATAAGCTTTATCGGAAAATACCCTATACCAAAAATACATTTTTAGGATGAAATTGTAGTTAGATACCACTAACACCACAAAAGGAGAAAGATCATGAATCGCGAACAAAAGCTCAAGTATCTAAAAATTGCTCTTTACGTATTTGGCGTTACTTTTATCATAGGTGTCCCAGCAATGATGATGTGGATCTGGCCTTCAGGATGGGGCTGGACACCACCACAACCAGAATACGAACAGATGATTATGGGTATCTACGTTACATTGGGAATATTCCTGGTTCGTGCTGCGAAAGACCCTATGGCTGATGCAAGTCTTATATGGTTCACGATCTGGTCGAGCATTGTCCATGCTGTAATCATGCTAGTTCAAGCTCTCCTTGATGAAACTGAAAAGGCCAACCTAATAGGTGATATTCCAGCCTTGTTTCTGGTGGCATTTGTCCTCTGGTATCTCATGCCAAAGAGAGCCCAGGCGTAGCAAAGAAACGGTTACCACCTGCCGCCAAAAGCAGCGCGATTATATATGCGATGCTTTTGGCGGTCAGGAAATAAAGGGGGCGCCCATTAACCCGTCTCGATCACTGGAAAAACCCACCTACCGCACACTATGACTCAGCAACCAGCACCATTTGAAACTCATATTGAAATCGACACCCAGGGCGAATCTGCCGTCGAGCGACTCGCCACAGATACCGGGCTTTCTAAACAACGCATTAAACAGACGATGCAAAAAGGAGCGGTGTGGCTAAGCCGCGATGGAAACACTCGCCGGTTACGCCGTGCAAGTAAGCCGTTAAAAGCCGGAGATATCCTGCACCTTTATTACAACGAAGAAGTATTAGCGTTAATCCCTGCCACCGCTCAGCTCATTGCAGATGAAGATGCCTACAGTGTCTGGTACAAACCCTATGGAATGCTTTGCCAGGGTTCGAAATGGTCCGACCATTGCACCATCAACCGCTGGGTAGAACAGCACCTGCAACCACAACGCCCCGCCTTTATAGTGCATCGACTGGATCGTGCGGCGACGGGATTAATTATTATCGCTCATCAAAAAAACACCGCGGCTGCGCTCAGCGAATTATTCCAGAAACGTACTCTGGAGAAACGTTATCGGGCAATCGTTCATGGACACTTCCCTGAAAACCCACAACCGCGAACCATTGAAGAAGAGATCGATGATAAACATGCGTGCAGCCATGTGACCGTTGTTAAATACGATGCCTCACAAGATCGCTCACTACTTGAAGTTTCCATTGAAACCGGACGCAAACATCAAATCCGTAAGCACCTTTCAGGCATTGGTTTCCCGATAGTGGGTGATCGACTCTATGGACAAGAAAATGACAAAGAGGACTTGCAACTCACCGCGTATTACCTGGCATTTCAATGCCCGATCAGCGGGACTGAAAAACAATTCCAGTTAGACGAGGAATTAGTGCCAAGACTAAACAGTTCTTCGGCAGACATTTAAGCACTCGTTGAACAAATGCTCCTAACGGAAGTCACCCTTAGGCCAAACCTCACCAGGCCCGATAACAAATATCGTCATTTATTGTGATTGAATACTCACTTACAGACACCCACTCCACTTGCGCGTGACCAGAGCTGTACTATAGTCGAAGTTACCATGTAAACTTTAATCGTTGCTTGCAGCTAAACTATCCATACCCTCTCCCGGCAACAATAACTGAATAGAAGGATCACTGGAATGAATCTAAAACCCTTACTGCTATTATCAAGTACCGCCCTGGCCATTGTAACGAGCACCGCATTTGCCCAGCCTTTTAACTCCTTCGACCCGCGCTCCATGGCCATGGGTGGTGTCGGCGTAGCCATCGCCGACCCCGCCACCGCACCGTTTTTTAATCCAGCGATGCTGGCCATCGCGCGGGATGAGCAGGATTTTTCCCTGGAGCTACCCATCATCGGTGCCCGAGCCTATGACCCGGGCGAGATGGAAGATACTCTGGATCGACTGCAAAACTCCTCTATTCTTGCTTTGGAACAAGCCATTACAGACAATAATGCAGCACTTACACCTACCAGCTTACGCAACGTGGCCAGTTCCCTGACTGCGGTCAATAACGATATGGTGGCTTTGGGTCAGGAGAAACTACAAGTGGAACTGGGTGCCGCCATGGTCATCAGCATCCCCAGTGATACCCTGGCCATGGCGGTGAGTGCCAGCAGCTGGAATGTAGTCGGTGCGCAACTCGATTATACCGACAGTGCTCTGGTAACCGCTCTGGCAACTGAAATCAATGATTGTGCTGATGCTCTTGATCTGCTCCCTAACACCTGTATTGCCGGCACCTATGTCGATACAACGACAGGTAACATCACCTTTGATCCCAACACCCAGCTCACCTCTGGCGTAGCAGCCCGTGGCGTTCAACTCAATGAGATCGGTGTCTCCGTTGCCAGTAAGTTTGATGTCCTTGGTATTGTCGGCCTGGCCGTTGGTGTTACCCCCAAGATGGTAGAGGCCACGGTGTATGACTACTCAGCCAATATCAACACTGCCGATACCGCTAACTTCGATGATGTAGTCACAAAACAAAATGGCTTTAACATGGATGTGGGCGTCGGCATTAAACTTCCCCTGGGTTTTCGGGCAGGCCTGGTAGCAAAAAATGTTAAAAGTGAAGAGTATGAAACGGTGGCGAATAACATTATTGAAACCAAAGCCCAATTACGTGCCGGTGTTTCCCATCAAACAGACTGGACCACTGTAGCCCTGGATGTAGACCTGACCGAAAACGAAGCCATCAGTTTTGAAGACGAATCACAACAAGTGGCTATCGGCGCGGAATTCAGTGTTTTGAATTCCGTTAAATTAAGAGCCGGTTATCGTGGTGATACAGTCAATACCGATCGCGGCATTCTGTCTGCCGGTGTTGGCTTTAACTTGCTTGGCGCGCATATCGATCTGGCCTACGCCAAGAGTGACGATGAAGTGGGCGCCTCAATGCAACTGGGCTTCGCCTTCTAAACAAACCAGCGTCCACCCATACACAAAGCCACAGTGCTGGAACACTGTGGCTTTTTTTATGCCTGATAGTTTTATCTAAAACTTGTGATTTTTTAAAGCGTGGTCACCCTGGAATTACGTAGGGACACAAACGCTACAACCGCCAGACCAAACAGTGCTAGCAATATCACAGGATAGTTACCCCAACGAACAAATAGCGTTGAACCCGACATAGGCTGAATCTCCCCATCCAACACATAGGTTTCAAATTGGGGCGAGGTGGCAAGTAATTCACCTTGATGATCCACAATGGCGGAAATACCATTGGTGGTCGCACGTAACAAGGGCCGCCCTGTTTCGATGGTACGCATACGTGAGATTTGCAGGTGTTGATGAGGTGCCAGTGAATCGCCGTACCAGGCATTATTGCTGCCATTGATCAACAGCGTTGCTTCCGGTAAAGCACGAATCACTTCATTACCAAAAACATCTTCATAACAGACCGTGGCAGCAGCTTTTTGCCCGAGCACAGACAAAGGTGGCTGCACCTTTGGTCCGGAACTAAAGGCCGACATGGGAAGATCGAAAAACCCGATAATTCCACGAAATAATCCTTCCAGTGGTATAAATTCACCAAAGGGCACCAGATGATGTTTATGATAAAACTGCCGTGATGTCAGTGACATCATACTGGTAAAATAATGTCGGCCATCTTCATGTAACACAGGCAAACCCAGCACGATTTCAGTACTGGATTTAACCGCTTCTTCCTCCAGTCGGGCAAAGTAACTATCTTCCAGTTGGTGATAAAAAGCGGTGACTGAATTTTCCGGCCAGACAATGAGGTCACTCTGCTCCATGCGACTCATACTGGCACCGGCATACACATCCAGCCGTTGCTGAACCTTTTCCGTATCCCACTTTCTCAATTGCGGTTGATTGCCCTGCACCAGACTGACCTTAAGTGATTCACCACTGGCTTGTGTCCATTGCATCTGCCCCAGTGTCCAAGCACCTAACCACACGATAAAAACGAGCGGCAGTACAATCACAAGTGCTCTGTTACGCGTCTGTTTGTTCGTCTGGAATAAGTAGACCAGTGCACCCGCCATCACTACGCAGGCAAGGCTGATACCATAGACACCCAACACGGGTGCAAGACCACTTAACGGTGTGTCAATTTGGCTATAACCAAGACTCAGCCAGGGGAAACCGGTAAAGAGCCAGCCCCGTAGCCATTCAAATAAAACCCATAAGCAAGGCAACAAGATGAGTAGCAGCAACCCCGGGCCTGGTTGCCAGCGATGGATGAGTTTAACGGCGCAATACCCCAGTAACGCTGGAATAGATGACAACAGGCTGACAAACATAAGGGTCAGCAAAATCGCCATAGGTAGCCCGCTTTGACCAAAGCCATAAATGGCGACGAACACCCAGGAAACACCTACGCCGAACAGACCCAGGCCAAATACAAAGCCGACCTTTAGTGCCCGCCATGGATCATTACTCAGTTCCGGCCCCTGCAACAGAGCAAATAAAATTGCAGGCGAAATAAACGCCATAAGGAAAAAGTGAAAGGGAGCAAATGCCAGTGGTAATAATGCACCAGAGAGCAAGGCCAGCCAATAATTATATCGGGCGAAGGCTGGCCACCGGGAAGTAAATTGCCCAAGCATAAGGGTTAACAATAATTAGAAAATAGTGACCGTTTTAACATCCGTCAGTCAGCAGTTCTTCAAAGGCATCTTCATTTGGAACAATTCGACGAACTCTCAGCAGGTGAATACGTCGATTGTCGGCACGAAGGATCCGGAAACTAAAACCCTCCAGCTCCAGGGTTTCATCGCGCTTGGGCAAGTGTCCAAGCGCGCCCATCACAACGCCACCGATGGTGTCGAATTCTTCATCACTGAAACGGG
>DAOWII010000137.1 GCA_030640985.1 Chromatiales bacterium | reverse complement strand
TCCTGACCGGCAACGGTGAAACCATCCAGGTTATCGGTCAACAGGGGCGCCATGGCGTGGGCCTGCTGGAACGTGGACAATAGAGCCAAAGGCATCATCACGGCTGCCAGTTTAGAAATAACCGCAGAGGGTAAAGCCTCACCTGTACGATTGCATTTAGTAGATACGGTATTCTTAACCATATTTAGACTCCATTTGTCCCAATTGCCCAGCACGCCCTTAAGACGCCCTTAAGATATATTCAATTTTGCCAAAATTTAACATAAGCAGGCCTACGTTTGCAATAATTTCGCAACCTTTATCAACTAATAGCAATTTTTATGAAAAATGCAATATTCATAAACACTACAAAATTCACCACCAGTCAGGTAGTTATTGGCGAATATCACTTATAGCCAGCTCTGTAGCCAAATTAGCGGGGGCTATAAGTCGCTATCCGCGCCCAGCGATGCTTTTCTTTAGCACATTTATTTGCACTTTCATTCAAGCACCTTTCATGCCAGACGCATGCCACATGCCTCGCCACCCATGCCCCATGGGTGATTTTATGATAATAATCAAATAATAGGACAGGTTTTCTGATGCTGCCAGTTATTAGCGTAATTTTTTTGACGGATATTGGCGACTCACTAACTACCAGAGACTACTTAATTACACAATGAAGAGTGGACTAGATGGCATTTCAGCCAGGTAGACGGCTTAAATTCGCCTCTAACCCTTTCCCCGACTCACTGGCACACGGTGTAATAACGCCATAAACGTTCTCACCCGTACCATCTTACTATTCTCCCGGTACCAGAAGCGCAGGGGGCTGCTGTGGAGGGGCTGGAATGGGGGGGAGGTGTGGTGGTGGTGGCAATACCCTATTCTGAATCGACGATTCTAGCTGCTCGAAATATGGGTGTGCCCTCAGGCTCTCCAGTTCATTATCTGTCTTTATTAAATGGTAATTACGAAAACCTTCAGTTACGGCATAAAATAGATGAATAAAGGCCTCTTCGTTACGATGATCCAGGGCATATAGACAAGCGAGATTATAATGCGCGTTGGGCAAGAATCGAGTACGCTCCTTTTCTGATGCCTTGGCAGAAAACTCAATGGAGCGAAGATAAGCCATCTCGGCCTGTTTGGACTTGTCACGCTGGTAGCTATACGCTACGCCAAGATTGTAGTAGAAGTCTATACCCTCCATCCCCAGCGTCTGGGCATGCTCCATTTGTTTGATCGCCTTGCCATAGCTGTTGGTGGCCATGAGATGAAGTCCCTGCTGGTAATGTTCTTCTGCCTTCTTTAGGTTTACGCCCGCGCAGCCGAATGTGCCGACCAACACCAAACTACAAAAAATAATTAATAATTCTCGTACTCTCACCATAACCTCATTATGTTAAATAACTCCCGGTGTCATCAGAATCGCCGTTCACTCACACGCTTTCTTGCCAGGAGTTGTTTAAGGCGCTTCATTCAATTCTCCCCTCCGCGCATAGGCGAGAATATCCTGCAAGTTTTTCCGTAAGTCCCAATCATAAAGGTGCTTTGGTGCCTCGAATTCCAGATAGGGTCGATCATCAGTATTGATACTGGCTCCTACTGTGTAATTTTCCACCGCTCGACCCTTCATCAAGAAAAGTTTGTGCAGCGTATCCACGTCAGGCGACATTACCCGACTTAGCTCTGCTCTGACCACAGGTAAACGTAATCGCGACTCAAGACTATTGTAATCAAAACCATGAGGGCTTGGGGAGGCGATAGTCATTAGCTCCGAGGATAAACTAGAGCGCCAAAGGCTGGTATAGGGAAAAACCTGCTGCACCGTGGCAACAAAACTCTTGATAACTGGCGGTGTCACATTATAGAGCTGGAACCAAAGAGCTACGAGTCCATTGTCTTCCAAATGGAATTTGGCCAGTTCAAGAAATTCCGTGGTAAACAGCCGTGCCGTGGCTGACACCCAGGCATAGGACGGGCTGATAATAATGAGATCATAACGTTTGTTGCTGTGGGCAAGATAATGCCGGGCATCATCAATGACCAGATTGACTCTAGGATCTTTAAGAGCATGGTGATTGTATTCATTGAAAAAACGATTGGCCCGGGTCACCGCTCCGGAAATTTCCACTACATCGATTTCTTCAACGCCATCCATCTGTTCCATTGAACCCAGTGTTATCCCTGCCCCCAACCCGATTATCAGCACCCGCTTCGGCTCCGCGCTCATTAATGCCGGCAATGCCGCCAACTGCACTTGCACAGGCATATCGGCTTTGTGCGTACCACCCTCGGCATGACCGCTGACATTCAGGTTGATGCTATCACCCAGGCCACGGTATACCAGCACGTGATCGGAGGCATCTTCATCGGTATAAAGCACCTCGCTGTCCAGATACTGTTCCAGCACCGGGGCACCCTGAGCGATGGGTTTCAGGGCGTGGGGGAAATTGCTGTTCATCAGCAACGGGTTCCAGGGCGCAATGCTGAGGTCCAGCAATAGCATACCCACAACTCCCAGAACGGGTAATAACGCCCGGTTGCGATTTCTTTTTTCGCCAAATCGCCACCACAATAATGCGCCTATCGAGACATTAATCCAGATCAACACCTTCAGTGATAGCTCCGATCCCAGCCAGGGGATCAGTACAAAGCCCGTAATAAAGGCACCCGCAATTGCCCCCACGGTATTCGCACCATAAAGGCGGCCCACCTCTCCGCCTATCCCCTCAAGCGACCCGGCATAGATACGACAGGCCAGCGGAAACAACGCCCCCAGCAGCAATGTCGGCACCAACATAATCAGGAATGCACACAATAGCTGCGTGGCAAGAATGCCACTGAAATCCGCAGGAACCAGCCACGCCAGAGACATAAACAAGGCCGGCAATTTTCCGGTAAACACCGTAGCGAGCAAGACCGACAGGGCAATGCCTATTTGCATGTAGGCGAAACTTAGATATTCCCTGCCCACAAATCGAGGCAGAAGACGCGTCATCAGAATGCTGCC
>DAOWII010000169.1 GCA_030640985.1 Chromatiales bacterium | reverse complement strand
GAAACAAGAACAAAAAGAGCAGTTCAGTACTGAGTGTGACCCTGTATTACTGGAAGTTTTCCACCATTTATTCATGGGGGTCGCTGGCCAGATGGGTGACACTCTGACCCGTACTGCTCACTCAGTTAATATTAAGGAGAGAAAAGATTTCTCCTGCGCGGTATTTGATCCACAGGGGAGACTCATCGCCAATGCCCCACATATTCCTGTACATCTTGGCGCCATGGGTGAAACCGTACGCCAGCTTATTGAAGCCATCGGGAATAAATTACAAGCGGGAGATGCCTATTGCTGCAATGACCCCTTTGCCGGTGGTTCACACCTGCCCGACGTTACAGTAATAACGCCGGTATTTCGGAATCAACAACTAGCCTTCTTTGTCGCCTCTCGTGGCCATCATGCTGACATCGGTGGTATTGCCCCTGGCTCCATGCCGCCCTCCGCTACGCAGTTGGAAGAAGAAGGTGTGATACTGCGTAATTTACTTGTGATGCGTAATGGTAAGTTTCAAACCGCGCAAGTTGAAACAGCACTTACCACCGGCCCCTACCCGGCCCGTAATCTCAGCGAACGTCTTTCGGATTTACGTGCCCAGGTAGCTGCATGCCATAAGGGAGTCGAAGAGCTAAACCGCTTATGTGACGACTACAGTGATAACGTGGTCACTGCCTATATGGAACACATTCGCCATAATGCCCGCTGCGCCATGCACGAGGCCCTGGAAAAATTACTGGCAGGTAAAGACAGCAAAGAATTCAAATTCAGCGATAGTCTGGATAATGGCGCGACAATCAAGGTTTGTATTAAGCTCCGCCGAGACACGCTAAATCAACCAAATGCACATATAGATTTCAGTGGCAGTGCAGACCATTTACCGGGAAACCTCAATGCCCCACCCGCTATTACTCGTGCAGCAGTTTTGTATGTTTTCAGAAGCCTTATTTCCCAGTCTATTCCATTAAATGAGGGCTGTCTGGAACCAATAGAAATCATTCTTCCCACTAATAGCCTGTTAAACCCTCCGCCCGGTGCGGCAGTAGCCGGTGGTAATGTAGAAACATCACAACGGGTAGTCGATGTACTTTATGGTGCGCTAGATATTGCCGCCGCATCCCAGGGAACTATGAATAATTTCCTGTTTGGTGCACCCGATGGGCAAGGATGCCAATATTACGAAACCATTGCGGGAGGTGCCGGTGCCACTGAAGGTGCGATCGGGGCCAGTGCGGTTCAGGTACATATGACCAATACTCGCATCACCGATCCGGAAGTACTGGAGACCCGCTTCCCTGCAGTGCGGCTGGAACAGTTCACCCTTCGTCAGGGTTCCGGCGGCAAGGGGCGATGGCCTGGTGGAAAGGGTGTTGTCCGTGCCTTTTATTTTAACCAGTCACAATCGGTCTCACTGCTGACAGAACGACGGCAAAAATCACCATTTGGAATCCAGGGAGGTGAAAATGGTGCTGTCGGCAAAAATATTTTACGCCACAAGGATGGTACTGAAGAAGTACTTCCCGGTCACTTTCAGGGAGTTTTTAATGAAGGAGACATTCTGGAAATTCACACACCGGGGGGCGGTGGGTTTGGGAGGCCACTCAAGGATTAATTTGATAAATTTAAATGTGAAACGCTAATGCTTCTTGTGTGAGAACATGGCCTGAATTGAAAAAGTTATCTGCCCGTTTCGCTCAAAGTCATTCTCTTCTCGATATATTTGAGCAGGATTAATTTCCATAAACACCCAGTCTTTGTAAATTCTCTTCCGGTAAGCGAGGTCGATGGTATAGGATTTATCAGGTTCTGCCGGGTCATTAATATCCCGCATACTAATCCGGTAAACAATACCCCTGCTTCGTCCTAAATTCTGGTACAGCGCAATACTGTGTCCGTAGTCAGTTTCATGAACTCTTTCATGCCAGACAGCCACTGAATTTACTCTGAAAAAGAATGCTTCACCGATGGGGCGTTCGAAATCTATTTCAGTTTTTATTTCGTTACCTTCGCTCTCTTTCCACAGCAGAGACCCTTTCAGTCTTGACCTCCACACATCGAACTGTTGTTTCCCATGACCCCTAAACCGAACAAAAGGTTCAAACCCAACATTGAATCTGACACCCACATCGGAATTAAACCTCCACAATTTACCTTCCTGTAAAACCGCACTAAATGCAGCAGAGGAAGTCGTATCAATAATATCCGAGGTTAACTGACTGCCACCACTACTTACCTGTGTGCCATCAGCTTCATTCTCAAACCGCAAGCTAAGTTTTTTTTCTGTATTAGGCAGTTCCAGTTTCGCCCGCACCTTGCTCCGATTAATCGTCGGCGTGCCCTCATCTTTTTGTATACTGAGGTTTAATTCAATAAAACTACCAGTGGCTTCATCATAGGCTCGCTCACCACCAAAAAAAACATCTATCTTGTGGGCCAAAAGGTCAAATTTTTCAGTAATGAGCTTATGCGAAACATCCAGAAACCTGATGCTTCTTGATGGTATTTCATCAGGGACAGGTTGTTCATCTTCTTGTTTTAATTGCTCTTCAGGTACTGGTGGTTTCTGCTCATCTGTGTGCTCGTTGGTTTGTACAGCAAGTGTCTTTCCTGTCTCATTCTGAGCAAAACAAAGCCCCGGAAGTAGCAAGATGATAATAAGGAGATATTTTCTATCCATAAAAAAACTCGTTCAAAACAATATAGTTATAGAGTATATGAACGAGTTTTATAATAATAGCCTTGTTGTAGCACTACACTGCACCAGTGAGTGGGCTACAGTGATTTCACGAACTACATGTTATCTATCATCGCATTACCAAAGGCAGAACAACTCAATTCGGTTGCACCATCCATCATCCGCGCAAAGTCATAGGTAACGGTCCTGGCTTTGATAGCACCGGAAATGCCTTTTACAATCAGATCCGCAGCCTCGGTCCAGCCCATATGACGCAGCATCATTTCAGCAGACAAGGTCAGTGAACCCGGGTTCAGCTTATCCTGACCAGCATAACCCGGTGCCGTACCGTGAGTCGCCTCAAACAGCGCAACCGTGTCTGACATATTGGCACCCGGCGCGATACCGATACCACCTACCTGTGCGGCCAGGGCATCGGAAACATAATCACCGTTCAGGTTAAGAGTGGCGATAACGCTATAATCTGCAGGGCGTAGCATAATCTGTTGCAGGAAAGCATCAGCGATACAATCTTTGATCACAATCTCGTTGCCGGTATTGGGGTTGTTAAACTTGCACCAGGGCCCACCGTCAATTTCAACAGCACCAAATTCTTTTTGTGCCAGCTCGTAACCCCAGTTTTTGAAGGCCCCCTCGGTGAATTTCATGATATTACCCTTATGTACCAGGGTTACTGAATCACGATCATTATCGATGGCATATTGAATCGCCTTACGAACCAGCCGTTCCGTACCGTCTTTGGAAACGGGCTTGATACCAATACCGCTGCTTTCGGGGAAACGGATTTTGCTTACGCCCATTTCATTTTGCAGGAAGTCGATGACCTTCTTCACTTCCGGGCTTCCTTCGGCCCACTCGATACCCGCATAGATGTCTTCGGAATTCTCACGGAAGATCACCATATCTACTTTTTCCGGGTGTTTCACCGGGCTGGGGGTGCCGGGGTAATACTGCACAGGACGCATACACACATACAGATCCATATTCTGACGCAGGGCCACATTGAGTGAACGGATACCACCGCCCACTGGTGTAGTCAGCGGCCCCTTGATACCTACCAGAAACTCGCTCATGGCCTGCAGGCTTTCTTCCGGTAACCACTCGTCACCACCATAAAGCTTATTCGCCTTCTCACCCGCATAGATTTCCATCCAGGCGATGGAACGTTCCCCCCCATAGGCCTTTTCAACGGCAGCGTTCACAACCTTGAGCATCACCGGGGAGATATCAACACCGATACCATCACCTTCGATATAAGGAATGATCGGCCGGTTAGGTACGTTCAGCGAGTTGTCAGCATTGGCGGTGATCTTCTCACCATCAGTAGGAACTTGAATCTTGTCGTAGGTCATAGGGTCTCTCTTATCTTCGTATGCGCTAAATGTTCTTCTAGATAAACAGCGTGAATTCTAGCACGAGACGCCGTTTCACGCCCATTGCTGTAATGGTCTGCCAAGACTGAACACGTTATCATGACCCCATGTCCCCGCTGCTGCTATTCAATAAACCCTATGGGGTTCTATCACAGTTCACCGATCAGGATGAACGAGAGACGCTCTCACAACATATTGATTTGAAGGGATTTTATCCGGCTGGCCGACTGGATCGAGATAGCGAAGGCTTGTTATTGCTAACCAATGATGGCCCCTTGCAACACCGTATCAGCCACCCACAACATAAAATGATAAAAACTTACTGGGCACAGGTGGAAGGCATTCCTGATGAAACAGCTCTTGCGAGCTTGCGCCAGGGCGTAGAGCTAAAAGATGGCGTGACCGCTCCAGCAACGGCAAGAACGATGGATGCCCCGGAAGTATGGGAACGAGATCCCCCTGTCCGTTTCCGTGCCTCCATCCCCACCTCCTGGGTAGAGCTTGGTATTATCGAAGGCCGCAACCGTCAGGTGCGACGCATGACCGCTGCGGTAGGCTATCCTACTCTGAGGTTAATCCGTTATGCAGTGGGTGACTGGAATCTGGATGACCTGGCCCCGGGGCAATGGCGTGAGGCCGAGATCCCCGAAGAACTCTTACAACGTTTAGAAGATCAAAAACAGGCCCCACATACTTATAACAAAAAGCATTACAAGAAAGCACGCACCCAAAAAACAGGATCAGCTAAGATAGCTCAACGAAAGCAGAGACACAGTAGTTAATGAGCAT